>JANYBT010000024.1 GCA_025360645.1 Acidobacteriaceae bacterium
TCGATGAGGAACGTGCCGTCGCGCGTCATGCCGGTAAGGAGTTTTTCGTAAGACTCGATTTCGCGGATGTACCACAACCGCGAGACCAGGACGCCGCGCTCGGTGGAGGCAATCATCTGCTCCACGGTTTGCGGAGCGCGAGACGGCGCAAACACAATGTTCATGGGCGCCTCGCCGATTTCGTTGGGCAACGAGAAGCCGTGGCCGGTGGCGGCAATGGGACCGACTTCGGCGGCATGTTCGGAGCGCCGCATCTTCTCTGCCGTAGCGCGGGCATACACCACGCGGTGCACGACGCCGTTTTCCACCAGCGGAACGCGTTGCCGCAGAACGCCTTCGCCATCGAAGGGACAGCCCGTCTGCATGGGGTGGCGCACGTCATCGACAATCGTGATGTTCGGTCCGAACAGTGGCGCGCCAATCCGACGGTTCAGGAACGAACGTTCGTCCAGGATAGCTTGGCCGCTGAAATCGAAGAACATGAAGCCGACGATGTCGAGCACGGCGGCCGGTTCCAGGATCACCGTGTATTTTCCAGGCGGGAGCTCGCCAGGGTGGGCGGAATCGAGTGTCTTTTGCGCCGCGATTTCCGCCATGGCGAGCGGGTCGAGTTGGGCCACATCCGGCGAGTTGGCTTTTTGCCAGCCAGACGAGTCGTCGGCCAGCATGGTGATGGAAATTTCGGCGGAGGTCTGCGCATACCACCGATCCAGTCCTCGAGAGTTGAAGAGGCCTTCGACCGAGTCGGCGGTGGAGAACACTCCCGCGGTGGTGAGGCGATGCTGGTTGGCAATGCGGACAATCTTCCCGACGCCGTCCGCGCGTTGCTCGGGGCTGACTGCCGCGGTGCCGGCGAAGTGGCGCGAAGGAGTGGAGTTCGCATCCCCGGCATCGGCGACAGTGGGCATGGGGAGCAAGTCGGAATCGGGTTGCTGCACCAGGGCCAGCTTTTCGGATGCCTGCACGACGCGCCGCAGGCTGTCTTCATCGAACTTGTTGGTGGCGGCGCGCGCGGTACGGCCGGCGAAGTTGGTTCGAACTGAGATCGAGCAGTTTTCTTCGGCGACATTCTGGTGAATGGCGTTGTTGGCGAAGCGAGTGAGCGCAGAGCGGCCGGCGGAAAATGTAGCTTCCACTTCGTCGGCGATGGAGAATTTCCTGATCCGGTCGAAGAGATCCGCGGCTTGGTCTCTGGTCAGCATCAGTTCCCGGCCATCGGCGGCGGCGATACGTTCGGGCCTATGGTCATCGCGGTCGGCACCCGCTTAAAGACCCGGCGCAGAACGACATAGGCCACGGGGCCGGCCGCCAGCAACCAGGGCGCATAACGGAAGACGAAAGGTTCGCTGTAATAGATCTTGACCGCGCATAAAATGCCCGGAAGAATGATGGCCGCCGCCAGTCCCAACGAACCGCCGGGAATGCGGAAGGAGCGGGGCGCATCGGGCATGGTTTGGCGCAACTTCCAGGCCGCCAACAAGGTCAGCATGGAGGTTGCGATGCGGGTCCAGATGTAGATGCTGACCAGATCCACCACCTTGGTTCCAGCCAGCAAGCAGTAGACCACCGTCGAAACTACGATGGCGCGAGCGGGCGTGCCGTAACGCGGATCGATTTTGCCCAGCCAAGCGGGGAGGTAGCCGTCTTCCGCCATGGTGGCCGGGATGCGCGTGGTGTACAGGATGGTGCTGTTGGAAAGGGCAGCGGTGCCGATGATGGAGGCGACGAGCATGGCCACGCCGAGAGCGGTGCCGCCGATCAGCCGCGACGCGGTGACGATGTATCCGGTCTGCCAATCCTGCCAGTTGCCCAGAGCCGCGAGAGCCAGCGTAGCTGGCACAGTGAAGGTGAGAATATTCAGCGGCGTGTTCCAGGCCAGCACGCGGACAAAAGTTTTCTGCGCGTCTTTGATTTCGCCGACGATGCTGGAAAGCTGCTCGTATCCGGCGTAATTCCACATGGCGAGCGCCAGTCCCTTGCCCAGCACGCTGCCCAAAGGCCGGCCGGGTGGAACCAGAGGCAGCACCGGGTTGTAGTGCCAATGGAATAGCGCGGCAATGCAAAGCCATGCGACCGGAATGAGCACAGCCACCTGCAGTGCCACGGCGAGTCCGCCCGCCACCTGCACTCCCCGCACGTTCATGTAACCCAGAAGGCATAGCACCAGCGCGGCTCCGGCCCATTCCCATTTGCCGGTGAGGCCCGGAATGTAGTCGTGCAGATAGTCCATCAGCAAGACGCCGTAAACCGAGTTGAGCAGAAAGGTGCCGGTCCAGTTCCACCAGCCGCATTGAAAGCCCCAAAAATCGCCGAACGCTACTCGCACCCAACGATAGAATCCGCCCTGGACGGGGAGGATGCTGTTCATTTCCGCAGCGGCCAGCGAGATGGGGATGCTCCAGAGAAACGGAACGAAGGTGAGAAAAATGAGCGACATCCCGGGGCCGGAGCCCTGGAAAATTTCCTCGTAACCGAACGGTCCGCCCGCGGTGTAGCCATAGAAGAGGGCCAGCAGCGGCAGGAACCCGATTTGCCGCATCTGGGCTGAGGAAGGACCGGCAGAGGCGGATTTGACCTGGGGTGAGGTGGACATGGGGAGCGCTGGAGTTCGCGCAATAGTATCTGACGCACCCGGGATTTTGCAAAGGCGGAGGCCGGGACAATTCCGCCGCTAACTGCCGCTATAGGCGCTACCGATGCGGATCTTGCGGAAGCGTGCGGGTGCTGCGCCGTGGCCGGTGCCGATGACTTGGGCGGGTTGTCCCTTGCCGCAGTTGGGGGTGCCCCAGAGCGTCCACTGGTCGCGCGAACAGATGGCATCCATGGCGTTCCAGAACTCGGTGGTAATGCCCGAGTAGGACGGGTTTTTCAGCAGGCGGACAAGTTTGCCATGGCGGATTTCCCAGCCCATTTCGCAGCCGAACTGGAAGTTGTAGCGCTTGTCGTCAATGGACCACGACTTGTTGGTCTCCATGTAGATGCCGTGGCTGGTATCAGCAATCAATTGGTCCCGGGTCAGCGGCTGGTCTCCAGGAAGAATACTGATGTTGGTCATGCGTATCATGGGCAGGCGGTTCCAACTCTCCGCGCGCATGGTGCCGCCGGAACGGGAAGCGCCAATGGTATGGGCGGTTTCGCGCGACGACAGATATCCGGTGAACAGACCGTTGGTGATGACGGGCGTGCACTGGGCGGGAACGCCTTCGTCGTCGAAGCCGAAGGTGCCGAGGCCGGGGCCATGGTCGAGGCGTGCGTCCGCCACTACGTTGACCAGGTCGCTGCCGTAGCGGAGGTGGCGCAGCTTGTCGATGGTGAGGAATGACGTTCCTGCATAGTTGGCTTCCATGCCCAGAACGCGGTCGAGTTCGATGGGGTGACCCACGGATTCGTGGATCTGCAGACCCAGTTGCGAACTGTCGAGCACGAGGTCAAATGCGCCTTCGGGGCATTGGTCTGCCTTCAGCAGGGCGACGGCTTCTTCGCCGATGCGTCGCGCATTTTGCAGCAGGTTGAGTTCGCCGATGAGTTCATAGCCCTTGCCCTGCCACTGGCCGCCAAAAGAGTTGGGGAACGAGCGCTTCTGCACGTCATTGCCGGCAAAGGCGTAAGCGGCGTAACCGGCGCCCGTCAGATAGCAGGTCTGGTGGATGGCGGCGCCTTCTGAGGAGTAGAACCACTGCTCTTCGCGCTGGAAGTTCATGTTGGATTCAGCCAGCGTCACGCCGCTGACGGCCAGCAGTTCGGCGTCAATCTGGAGCAGCAGATCCAGGCATTGCTCCACGGGCACGGTGAAGGGATGGATCTGGCAGGGCATGGCCCAATCGGCGGTGACGGGCTTTTCGGGGGCGAGGCGGACGTCGTCAATCTTGACTTGAGCCGAGGCTTGAGCAATCGCGATGGCGCGCGCGGCTGTGGCCTCGACGGAGGCGTGGGAGAGGTGGTCGGTGGCGGCGAATCCCCAGGCGCCGTTCACGATGACGCGGACCGCCATCCCCAGCGATTCGGAATCGGATGCGCCCGCCATCTTGCCATTCTTGGTGGAGAGGGAGCGGCTGCGCACGTCCACAATGCGGGCATCGGCGTAAGACGCGCGGCGAAGGTCGGCGAGGTTCAGGGCCCAGTCGGCAAGATTCTTCATTCAGGCTCGCAGTACGGGTGGCCAGGGTCGGCCATGGTGCATCTCGCCGTGGTACTGGTCATAGTGGTGCTGGTCATAGTGTGCATTCTATCGCGGGATTCCTCGACGGTGTGCCATCGCACACCCTGCTGTGCCCGGCGTCACAGTATCTCCGCCCGCCGGGGGAGTATCAAGAAAGGTTGTTCATTTTATAAGACAGAAGCCCTTTAGGAGGAGTTCATGGCGACGCTTACGTACGACAAACGGGCGGATCTGGCCGGCCCGGGTATTGGAAACTATACCGATCTGGAAAAGATTCTCCCCGCAAATTACAAGTCTCTGCTTGATCGGCGCGAAACTCAGCAAGCCGTGTTTCACGTCAAGCGATACATTGCCGACAACCTATGCAAGGAATTAAACCTGATGATGGTGGAAGTTCCGCTGATCGTGGATGCGGAGAGCGGAGTGAACGACATGCTGGACCGCGACGGTTCGCGGACTCCCATCGGGTTCCACATCTCGAATGATCGGGACCAGCACCCCATGGACGCCCAGGTAGTGCAGGCCGCTACCAAGTGGAAGAGAATGGCGCTGAAGCAGTTTGCCTGCAAGACGGGCGAGGGCATCTGCACCGATATGCGCGCGGTCCGCAAAGACTATTTCCTCGACCACGACCACTCCGCCTATGTGGACCAGTGGGATTGGGAGCGCGTGATTACGGCCGAGCAGCGCAACGTCGCCTTCCTGAAGGAAATTGTACGGCGCATCTGGAAAGTGCTGGTGGGCGCGGAGAAATACGCGCAGGAATTGTTCCCAGCGCTCAAGGACCCGCGTTTTCCCAATCTGCCTGAGGAGTTGATGTTTCTGCATGCCGAGGAAATTCTCGAGATGTATCCCGACCTGCCGCGCAAACAACGGGAGACGGAGATCCTGCAGAAATATCCTGCGATCTTCATCATCGGCATTGGCTGGGCGTTGAAAGACGGCTATCCGCACGAGAACCGCGCCGCCGACTACGACGACTGGATCACCGACACGCACAAAGAAACCGGGAAAGACACCCATGGGCTGAACGGCGACATTCTGGTGTGGAACCCTGTAACCAAGCGGCGGCATGAACTGACGTCGATGGGGGTTCGGGTGAATGCCGACACGCTGCATATGCAACTGGAGATGTCGAACCTGCTCGACAACCTGAAGTTCCCCTACCACCAGGCGATTGTAAGGAACCAGATCCCGCTGTCGGTGGGCGGGGGCATCGGGCAGTCGCGGACGCTGATGCTTCTGCTGCGCAAGGCTCACCTGGGCGAAGTGAGCGTAACGGTGTGGCCGAAAGTGCTGAAGGACATCTGCGCCAAGAAAAGCATTTTTGTGCTGGAGTAGCGAGAGGCGTGGTTCAGGGACGGGCGGCTCACCCGTCCCTTACTTTTATTCTTATCTGCCTCGCAGGGGATGACAGCGGTGCTCCCCGCACTTACACCATCTCCGTTCCCCACAGGTCGTGCAGGTGCACGATGCCTTGCAGGCGGCGCTCTCCGTCCACCACCACCAGCGAAGTGATTTTGAGCTGCTCCATTTGAGCCAGGGCGGTGGCGGCGAACTCGTGGGCGGCAATCGTTTTTGGAGTGCGCGTCATGCACTCGGCGGCGGTCAGGTCGAGCACGTCCTTGCCGCGTTGTTCGAGCAGCCGCCGCAGGTCGCCGTCACTGATCACGCCCAGCAGGCGGTCGCCTTCCACTACCGTAGTCATGCCCAGCTTCTTGCGCGACATTTCGTAGATGACGTCGGGCATTCGGGTTGCGGCGGTGACGCGCGGGACCGCGTCGCCGGAGTGCATGATGCTTTCCACTCGGGCCAGGCGCTTGCCCAGCTTGCCGCCGGGATGCAGGTTGGCAAAGTCTTCTTCCTTGAAGCCGCGGCGCTCCGAGAGCGAGACGGCGAGGGCGTCGCCGAGGGCCAGCATGGAGGTGGTGGAGGCGGTGGGAGCCAGGCCGAGCGAGCAGGCCTCCTGGTCGATGGAGCAGTCGAGCACAACGTCAGCCGCGGCGGCGAGGGTGGAGAGCTGCGGGGCGACGGGGGTGGCGGCGCTGGCGATGGTACTGGCGCTGTCGTCGCAGGTCATCGCGATGAGCGGCACTTGCAGGCGCTTGATGGTTGCCAACAGGCGCAGAATTTCTTCGGTCTCGCCGCTGGCTGAGAGCGTCAGCACCACATCGCCGCGCACCACCATGCCCAGGTCGCCGTGGACAGCATCCACCGGGTGGAGGTAGAGCGCGGGAGTGCCGATGGAGCTGAGAGTGGCCGCGATTTTGCGGGCAATGATGCCGCTCTTGCCCATTCCGGTAACGACGACGCGTCCCTGGCAATGGAACATCAGGTCGAGCGCGCGCTCAAACGCCGGACCCATGGCGCCGGCGAGGCGGTCGGCAAGGCGCTTGAGGGCTTCGGCCTCAATGCGAACGACTCTTTCTCCAGTGTGTTTCATGAACGAGGGAATGGTAGCAGAAGCGGAGAAATCCGCTGCCTTAGAAATGGTCCTCCACGGCCGGTCCCGGACGTTCCAATGAGCTCGCCTGGATGGTGCGGTCCCAGGGGCCGCCTTGCCAATTGTCTTTGCGCTTTGCGGTATCCATCCAAAGCGGCACGGTGAACAGCAGCCGTTCCGCGAGGGCCTGCACGTAGGGTTCGTAGAGCGAACGCAACTTTGCGAGTTTCACGTTCGCGGGTTGGTCATTGCGCAGGCGCAGCCCGTTCGCCGTCAACAGGAGGCGCAACTGGTCGCGCTGGTCGTCCGGTAGGCGGAGGGCGCGCCCCGCGTCGTAGCGTGCGTTCACCACCTGGGCCAGATCGACCGCGGCGTGACGCGCCATGGCGAAGGTGAGCCGGGCTTGCTCGGTGCGCACGCCGTCCACGCCAGCCAGCAGCAGCGAGGTGGTATCCAGCATCACGGTCAACGCGCTCAGCCACGATTGGTTGCTGTGCTGCGAACGGAAGAAGCTGAGCACGGGATAGGAAATCTGGCCGGCCAACAACCCGGCGCACCAGCGCTCCCAGTTGCGCAGCGTGTTGTCCAGCACCTCCTGGTCGGGGCAGCAACCCAGCCGCAGCAGCAGTTCGGTGGTAGTGGGCGGTGAGCCAGCGCGCGAATCCAGGAGCGAAATTTCAATTTCGCGCGTGTTGAACGCCGAGTACACAACCGGCAAATATCCGATGACCACGCCCAGGAAAGCGAAGCCCATGCCAGCTTCCAGCACCGACAGTGCGCGAGCCGCGACGGAAACGGGCGTGATATCGCCGTAACCCAGCGTGAAGAAGGTCTCGCCGCTGTGGTAGAGCAGGCCCCAGAAAGTTATGGGCTGGGTGCCGAACAGCACGTGCTCGCCGGCGCCAAATTGCAGCAATGCAAAGCCCAGGATCAGTCCGGCGGCCCACAAAACCAGCAGGAGGATAAGCGAGAAGGGGCCGAAATATCCCAGGTAGGCTTCGCGGCGGCTGGCCGAGCGGATGCGCGCTGCGAATTTCGACCAGGGAATCCAGGTGTTGCGATAGAACCACGCGGTCAGCCGGAACGACCGCTGCACGCGGCGGGGCAGGACGATGGTCTCAAACGCGTCAAGCAAGATGACCGCGATCATAAACAGCCCGGCAATGACGGCGAGCAGATGCATAGGGAGAGGATGAAAAGGGAAGGGTAACAGATTCAGGAGGAAGTCAGGGCGCGGTGAATCGCCTGGAGTTCCTTCAACACATCGGCCAAGTTGGTGGCGTCGAGGGCATTCGCGCCGTCGCTCTTGGCTTGCGCGGGGTTGTCGTGGACTTCCATGAACACACCGTCCACTCCCGCGGCGACGGCGGCGCGCGAGAGCACGGGAATAAATTCTGGTTGGCCTCCGCTGACTGCGGGCTGGTCCTGGTCGCCTTGCGAAGCAGAGGGAAGCTGCACCGAATGGGTGGCGTCAAACACGACGGGCGCGAACTTGCGCATGATGGCGGGAGAGCGCATGTCCACTACCAGATTGTTGTAGCCGAAGCTGGAGCCGCGTTCGGTCAGAAAGACTCGGTCGTTGCCGGCTTGGCGACATTTTTCCACGGCGTGCCGCATGTCCCAGGGGGAAACGAATTGGCCCTTCTTGATGTTGACCGCCCTTCCGCTGGAGGCGGCGGCGACGATCAAGTCGGTCTGGCGGCATAGGAAAGCGGGAATCTGCAGCACGTCCACCACTTCGGCGACTTGCGCCACGTCGGCGGTTGCATGGACGTCAGTTAGGACGGGGACTTTGAATTCCGCTTTCACCCTGGCCAGAATGCGCAAGCCCTCTTTCAGGCCCGGGCCGCGAAAACTCTTGACCGAGGTGCGATTGGCCTTGTCGTAAGAGGCTTTGAAGATAAAAGGAAACTGAAGCGAGCGGGTAATGCCTTGGATGATCTCGGCCATCTTCAGCGCGTGCGCTTCGCTTTCGATGACGCAGGGGCCGGCGATGAGGAAAAGTTCGCCGCCGCCGATGGTGATGCCGCCGATTTGGAAGGGAAGTGTCAAGGGACGAGTTTCAAGTTTCGAGTTTCACGTTTCAAGTCTGAGTCATCGGCCAAGCTTTGGTTTCACTCGCAACTCGAAACCTGAAACTCGAAACTGGTTTACCGTCTGCCCACGTTTTCCGGCCGCAGAAACATTTCCGCTTCGGCGCTCTGTCGCTCCAACTTGCGCCGTTGGCCGTGCTCATACGATGCGCCCACAAATGCCTTGAACAACGGATGCGGCTCCAGCGGCTTCGATTTGAATTCTGGATGGAACTGGCAGCCGATGAAATAGGGATGATCGGGAATTTCCACTATCTCGACGTAGGTGCCATCGGGAGTGGCGCCGGAAATGCGCAGCCCGCCTGCAACCAAAGTCTCCTCGTACTCGCGGTTGAATTCGTAGCGATGGCGATGGCGTTCGCTGATCTCCGCGGCGCCATACACCTTGTAGGCCAGCGTGCCCGGCTCGATCTTGCAGGCCCACGCTCCCAGACGCATGGTGCCGCCCAGTTCTTCCACGCCGCGCAACTCCCGCAACTTGTAGATCACGCGATGCGGGGTGGACTGATCGAACTCGCTGGAGTTGGCGTCGCGCAGGCCGCACACGTTGCGGGCAAACTCAATGCACGCAGACTGCATCCCCAGGCAAATTCCGAAGTAGGGCACTTTCTTTTCGCGTGCATATTGAATTGCCTTCAACATGCCTTCGATGCCGCGCTTGCCAAAACCGCCGGGAACCAAAATTCCGTCATAGCCTTCGAGTTGCGACTCGCAGGATTGCTCGGCAGATTCCAGTCCTTCCGCTTCAATCCAGTTGATCTGCAGCTTCAGGTTGTGGGCGAGCGCGCCATGTACCAGCGCCTCTTTCAGCGACTTGTAAGAGTCTTCATACTCCACGTACTTGCCCACGATGCCGATGGTGACCGTGTCTTTGGGATTGTAGGCGCGGTGAACAATGTCTTCCCACTTGCTCAGGTCGCGGTCGCGGGCCTCGATCTTCAGGTAGCGCAGGGCCAGGGTGTCCACTTCTTCGTGGGCAAACACCAGCGGCACTTCATAGATCGACGCCACATCTTTTGCTGTGATGACGGCTTCTTCTTCCACGTTGCAGAACAAGGCGATCTTGCCCTTGATCTCTTTCGACAGGAAGCGGTCGGTGCGGCAGAGCAGGATGTCGGGCTGGATTCCAATGCTGAGCAGTTCTTTGACCGAGTGCTGAGTCGGCTTGGTTTTCAATTCCTGAGCGGCGGCGATAAACGGCACCAGGGTCACATGAACAAAGAGCGTGTTGTCGCGGCCCAGTTCCTGCCGCATCTGGCGGATGGCTTCCATGAAGGGCAGCGACTCGATGTCGCCCACCGTGCCGCCAATTTCGACGATGGCCACGTCCACGTCGAGTGCCACTTTTTTCATAGCGGCCTTGATCTCGTTGGTCACGTGGGGAATCACTTGTACGGTCTTGCCCAGGTAGTCGCCGCGGCGTTCTTTGGTGATGATCTGCTCGTACAGTCGCCCAGTGGTCCAGTTGTTGTCGCGAGAGAGGCGGGCGTGGGTGAAGCGCTCGTAGTGGCCCAGGTCGAGATCGGTCTCAGCTCCGTCGTCGGTCACGAACACCTCGCCGTGCTGGAAAGGCGACATGGTGCCGGGGTCGACGTTGAGGTATGGGTCAAACTTCATCAGGTTGACCTTGAGCCCCCGGCTCTCAAACAGACAGCCCAGAGTCGCCGCCGCCAGTCCCTTGCCTAGAGAAGAAACAACACCACCGGTTACGAAAAGGTATTTCGCCGACATCCCGTCCTCGCTTCTAAAATGTGTTTGGAATGGTGCAGGCTGGTGTGCACGATCAATTATGCCAAAAAAGATCGCGGAAGGGAATGAGGGATGTGTCGCGCGCTAGTCCCGAGCAAGTTCCGAGCAAGTTCCGAGCCTGAGACGGCAGCCGACAATGTGCTTCGTCGCTCTTGACCACGTGGAGCAGCGCGAACATTTGCCTCGCTTCCGGGCGCGCTATAAACTTCTCCTGTCCGTCTAAATTCCTATGAAGACTTTCTGGTTTTCCGCCCTCTTGCTGGTTTTGTGTGCGGCCGTTGGTTTTGGCCAGACCGCGCCCGCAGTTCCTGCCACTGCTCCCGTCGTCAAGCCGCTGCAGGCTCTGCCCTATTCGCCCAGCCTCGACGTCACCTCGATGGACAAATCCATTGACCCCTGCGTGGATTTCTATGCCTACTCGTGCAACGGGTGGATTAAGAAAAATCCCATTCCTGCCGACCAGTCGAGCTGGAGCGTGTACGGCAAGCTCTACAACGACAATCAGCAGTTTTTGTGGGGCATCCTCGACGACCTGGCGAACAAGACTGCCGGACGCACGCCAACCCAGCAGAAGATCGGCGACTATTTTGCCGCCTGCATGGATGAGGCGGCGGTAGAAAAGAAAGGTCTGGCCCCGCTGCAACCGCAGCTCGACGCCATCCGCGGCCTGCAATCGAAGAAGGATCTGGCCAAAATATTGGCCCCGCTGCATCTGCAGACGCAGACCGACGGCCTGCTGTTCAACTTCGGCTCCAATCAGGACTTCGAAAATTCCAACGAAGTGATCGCTTTCTCCGACTCGGGCGGCCTCGGCCTTCCCGACCGCGACTACTACGTCAAGACGGACGACAAGTCGGTCGAGCTGCGCAATAAATATCTGGCGCACGTGCAGAACATGTTGCAACTGGCCGGAGACTCGCCGGAAGCGGCCAAGCGCGAAGCCGCCGCCATCATGGCCATCGAAACCGGGCTGGCCAACGCTACCCTCACGCGGGTGGAGAAGCGGGATCCGCATAACCTGTTTCACAAAATGGATCGCGCCAAGATGGTTGCGCTGACCCCCAGTTTCGACTGGAACACCTACTTGGACAAAGCCGGAGTGGGCAAAGTTCAAGTTTTCAACGTCACCGAGCCCAAGTTTTATGCCGAGGTGGAGCACCAGTTGCAAACGGCCAGTCTCGACGATCTGAAAACCTACTTGCGCTGGCATGTGCTGCACGCCAATGCGCCCTATCTTTCGTCGAAGTTCGTCAACGAAAATTTTGCGTTCTACAGCAAGACCTTGCGAGGAGCGGAGCAGTTGCGGCCGCGCTGGAAGCGTTGTGTGTCATTGGTAGACCAGCAACTCGGCGAAGCCCTGGGCGAGGAGTTTGTGAACCGCGCTTTTGGTCCCGCGATGAAGAAGAAAACTTTGGAAATGACCGGATACATTGAATCGGCGATGCAGCAGGATCTCGAGCAGCTTTCGTGGATGGACGCCCCGACCAAGGCGAAGGCGTTGGAAAAGCTGCACACCATCGTCAACAAGGTGGGATATCCCGACAAATGGCGCGATTACAGTTCGATCGAAATCAAACGCGATGATTTTCAGGGGAATGAGCAGCGCGCCGTCGTCTTTGAAGCCAAGCGCCAACTGGACAAGATTGGCAAGCCGCTGGATCGCGGAGAATGGGGCATGACACCGCCCACAGTGAACGCCTATTACAACGCGCAGATGAACGACATCAATTTCCCCGCGGGAGTTCTGCAACCGCCGCTTTATGACGTGAAGATTGACGACGCGCCCAACTACGGCAATACCGGATCGACCATCGGCCATGAACTGACCCATGCCTTCGACGATGAAGGCCGCCAGTTCGACGCGCAGGGCAACCTGAAAGACTGGTGGACCGAGAAAGACGCGAAGGAATTTGAAAAGCGCACCCAATGCGTGGTGGACCAGTACGCGCAATATACGGTGGTGGACGACATCAAGATCAACAGCAAGCTGACTCTGGGCGAAGATGTCGCTGACTTGGGGGGCACCATTCTGGCCTACCTCGCATGGCAAGCGGCTGACAAAAACCTGCACCTCCACGACGTGGAGGACTTCAATCCCGACCAGCGCTTTTTTGTGGGACTGGCGCAGTGGGCGTGCGAATACGAGCGGCCGGAATCGCTGCGCGTGCACGCTGCCACCGATCCCCACTCCCCGGGCAAGTATCGCATCAATGGCGTGGTGGCGAACATTCCGGAATTCCAGAAGGCGTTTTCTTGCAAGACCGGACAACCCATGGCGCCGGCGAACCGGTGCCGGGTCTGGTAGGCGGGCATCCCACGTGTGTGGTTGCGAGTCTAACTGAGGGGAGGACTAAGAATCGAATGCTGCATTGGCGCCGATATTGCCGGTTGCTCGTCCTCTGCGCTTTCGCCGCGATGGTCCTGGGAGGCAGTCTCAGTCACGCCCAAATTCAGGGTCTGTCCAAGCGCATTATCCTGAAAGACGGCTCCTTTCAACTTGCCACCAAGTACGAAGTGAAGGGCGACCGGGTTCGCTACCTGAGCGCCGAGCGCGGCGAGTGGGAAGAGTTGCCCACCTCGATTGTCGATTGGGACGCCACCGAAAGATTCGAGAAAGACCGCGGCAGCGGCGCTCCTCCGCCGGAAGCCAAAGTGCTCGATAAGGAACTGGAAGAAGAGCAGAAGGCCGAGGAGGCGAAACAGCCCTACGTCGCACCTGGTCTGCAACTTCCCGAGGAAGGCGGGGTGCTCCTGCTCGACAGCTTTCAGGGTCAGTCCCAATTGGTGGAACTGGAGCAGAGCGACGGCGAAATCAGCAAGAATACCAAGAGCAATATCTTGCGGGCCGCCATCAATCCGCTGGCCAGCGCCAAGCAGACCATCGAGTTGCCAGGCACTCACGCCAAGACGCAGGCCCATACCAAGTTGCCGACCATTTATGTGAATGTGCTGCCGCCAGAGAAGTCCGACGCCGAGGCCCGCCAGCAGCCCGCAGGCCCGCAACAGGCCTTCGACCGCTTCAAGATCGTCCGCATGCAGACCAAGAACGGTAAGCGCATTGTTGGCGACATCAAGATTGCGATTTACGGCAAAGTCAGCCAGGAACAAAAACTGGTGACGACCGACGCCCGCGAACTGACCGGAGGCTGGGTGAAGGTGACCCCCACCGCGGAGCTTGCGCCGGGCGAGTATGCCGTGGTGGAAACTCTGGGCCAGGAGGGTCTGAACTTGTTTGTTTGGGATTTCGGAGTGGATCCCAACGCCCCCGCGAATCCCCATGCCTGGAAGCCGGCAGCTCCGTCCGCGCCCAAGGTGCAAAAAGAACCCAACCTGGAGAAGCGCGAAAAGCCGTAGGGTTTCCGGACGGTGAGCCCAACACTCACAGTCTAAATCCGCCCTCTCTGCTATATTCCCAATAGTTGCCGCGTGGCGCGCATGGAACTGGAACTTTTTTCTCCCGCCGAATTCGCGAAAGACAAGATCCTGGCCATTCAGGACTACGCCATGCTGGCCGGGCGAGCCATGGGCAACCTGTTCCAGCGTCCGTTGTACCTGGGCGACATGATGCAACAGGCCGACCTGATCGGTTTTGGTTCCCTGCCCATCGTAGTGCTCACCGGCTTCTTCACCGGTGCCGTGTTGGCAGTGAATAGTGCGGCCACGCTGGGCCGTTTCGGCTCACTTTCCTTGATTGGACAACTGGTTTCCATCAGCATGGTGCGCGAACTCGGGCCGGTGCTCACTGGCCTGATGGTGACTGGCCGCAACGCTTCCGGCATGGCCAGCGAACTCGGCTCCATGGTGGTGACCGAGCAGATTGACGCGATGCGCGCCCTCGGCACCGACCCTATCAAGAAGCTGGTCACGCCCCGGCTCTTCGCCACGGTGATCATGTTGTTCTTCCTGACCATTATTTCCGACCTGATGGGCCTGATCGGCGGCAACTTCGTTTCCACCCTGATGTTGGGCCTGAACTCGCGGGAGTACTGGACCTCCGCCTGGCAAACTCTGGTGTTCAGCGATGTATTCACTGGATTGATCAAGCCGGTGATTTTCGGTTTCATTATCGCCAGCATCGGTTGCTACTACGGAATCTCCGCCAAGGGCGGCACCCAAGGCGTGGGCCGGGCCACCACCCAGGCCGTGGTCGCGGCTTCGGTTTTGATTCTGGTTGTGGACTTCTTCGTGACCCGCTTGCTCTACGTCCTGCTGGGCTTCCATTAGTTTATGTCCGCTCCCACCCTGCCCATTCCGAGCGCAGATTCCGCAGTGGCGGAGAGTCGCGGCGACGCCATCGTCTTCGAAGATGTTGCCATTGCCTTTGATGAGAACCGCGTGCTCGACGGCATTTCTTTTCGCCTGGCGCGCGGCGAATGCAAGGCGCTGTTCGGAGTCGCGGGATCGGGCAAGAGCACCATCTTGAAGCTGGCCCTTGGCTTGATGAAGCCCGATTCAGGTCGAATTTCAGTTTTGGGACAGGACATTACCGACATGACCGAGGCCCAGCTTTTTGAGGTACGGCGCCATGTGGGCATGGTGTTTCAGGAGAGCGCGCTTTTCGATTCGCTCAACGTGAAAGAAAACGTGGCTTTCCGGCTGATGGAGGAACACGACGTGGCTCCGGAAGAGATTGATGGCCGCGTGAAAGAGGCGCTGCAATTTGTCGAACTGGAGCACACTCTGAATATGTTTCCTTCGGAACTTTCGGGCGGCATGCGGCGCCGAGTGGCGATCGCCCGGGGCATCATCACCCAGCCCGACGTCCTGCTCTACGATTCCCCCACCGGCGGTCTGGATCCGGTTACATCCACCCGAATCATCGAGCTCATCATAAAGCAGCGCGATGAGTACAAGACCAGTTCCCTGATGGTCACGCATCGCCTGCAGGACGCCTTCATCATGGCCACCCATCACTTCGACAAGCAGACCAATCAGATGCAGTCGCTGCCTCGGGGCCAACAGGGCGAAGTGCCCATGAGTTTTTTGCTGCTGCACGACGGCAAGGTCCTGTTCGATGGCGATGCCGTGGAACTCAAGAAATCCCAGGACCCCTACATCCGCGAATACATTTCCTAGAGGCCGCTTGCAGACAGACAAAACCGGCCAATGTTCCGGCCGGTCTCATCGTCGACGGGGAGTTTACTGCGCCTTACAAAACTTTATCGAGGATCCTGGAAATCTCCGATTCCTCAACTTCTCCCGCAGAGTTGTGCAACGCGTTACCCTTGGCGTCGAGCACCACCACGTGCGGGATGTATCCCGTGTAGTACTTTTTCACCAGGTCCTGTTGGGCAGGCGATCGTTTCACGTCCAGATCGACCACCACAAAGTGCACCCGTCCCTTATACTTTTCGTACAAACTCACGGAGCGGCGAGCCTGCCGCTTCGAATTGAATCAACCCTCGCCGTAGAAAATCACGTAGTTTGGCTGTCCCGCGACAAACCCATCGTCCATGTTGGTGCCGGTGATCAAGGCGCCATCCTGGCTGTCGCTGGAATAGTTGAGCCGGGGATTGAGCTTTAGATCGTCAGCTGCATTGGCAGAAGCTGCCACGAAAAGAGCCGCGAAGAAGACGGTAAGAAGAGTCCGACGTTTCATGGATGCCCTATAAAAAAGGGCGCCGGTAACTGCAAACGGCCTGTTTTGCCGTCCCCCGCAGCTTACCGACGCCACCCGCAGTCAGGAGGTCGCCGCAGCGACCAAAATGGCCTTTCGGCTCACTCTTACTGACCTAGAGCAGGGAGGGAGCCAAAGGTTACGTTTTGACGAAAAAATCTTCATCAAAATCGGCAGGATGCGGCAGGGGCACCCTTGCTCTTCGCATGTTTCGCCAAGTATTAAATATTCAATAACTTACGTCCTACTACCTCATGCCTTGCCGAAGGGATCCACCAGCGAGGGGCTTTGCGGCGTGAACAATTCCGCGCCATTTTCGGTGATGTGCATGTCGTCCTCCAGCCGCACTCCGAATTCCCCTCGAATGTAGATGCCCGGCTCGTCGCTGAAGGTCATGTTGGCAGCCAGTTTGGTGGGATTCCCGCGCACCAGGTACGGCCACTCGTGCCCGTCCATACCCATGCCGTGACCCACGCGGTGGGAGAAATGCGCATAGTCCGGGCCATAACCTGCGTCGGTGATCACCTTGCGGGCGGCGGCATCCACCGCGCCACACTCCACGCCGGGGCGGGCCGCCGCCAGCGCCGCGCTCTGGGCGCGATGCACGATCTCGAACACCTGCTTCATCTTGTCCGTCGGCTTGCCGAGAACGAAAGTGCGGCTGATGTCAGAGGCGTAGCCTTCCGCGTTGCACCCTCCGTCCATCAGAACAATCGTACCTTCGCGAATCACTTGGGGCGTGATCGAGCCATGCGGCAGGGCGCTGAATTCGCCCACCTGCACATCCGCACCGCCCTCGAATCCCAACTGCGAATGGGCGGCGGAAACCAGCGCCGCAACATCGTTCTGCGTCATGCCGGGCTTAAGTGCTCGCCAGGTGGCGGCGTAGGCCGCAAGCGTGACCTGAGCCGCCAGCCGCATCAGCGCGATCTCGTGGTCGCTCTTGATGGTGCGGCAACCGGCGGTGACCGGAGTCGCGCTGGCAATCTTCGCCCCCGCCGCGGCTGTCCCAATACCATCGGCGAAAACGAACCGCACGGTTTCTTCCAGGCCGAGCTTGCCAGTGGAGATGCCGCGGTCCAGCAGTCCCTGGGCGACCCGCTGGTAAGGGTTCTCGTCTTCCTGCCAGGTGCGGACATCGGCCTGGTCGGCGGCGATGTGCGCAATCTGTTCGCGGGCGCGGCCTTCCTCAAACGCTGGGCACACATAAAACGGCTCGCCCTTGACGGGCACGACCATGGCGAATAAGCGCTCTCCGCCCCACCAGCGAATCCCGGTGAAGTAGCGCAAGGACGTGCCTTCCATCAGCAGGATCGCGTCCAGCGCGTTCTGCGCCATCAGTTGGCGGGCGCGTTCGATGCGTTGCAGGCGTTCGGCCGTAGTGATGGGCTTAGCTTGTTCGCGCAGCGATTTGAGCGCGGCAATGGACGCAGGCAGCGAAGCCTTGGCGTCTTTTGCGGCCAGGGCCAGCGGAAGAACGCCAGTGCCTGCGGCAACCACTGCGCTGGACTGAAGAAAACGGCGACGCGAGATCATAGAGGCTCCGTGAGAATGAAGCTGCCATTATAGAGGCGCGAAGCTGCGATAATCGAAGCGGAGGCAAGAATGTCATCGGTCAAGATTTCCGTGAAGCCAAATGGTCCCCTGCGCGTGGAAGCGCCCGAGGGTGGGATCGAACTCGTCGATAGCCTGGGCGCGCCCTACAACATTGCCGGCAAACTGGGGTTCTCGCTCTGCCGTTGCGGCCTGTCTGCCAACAAGCCCTTCTGCGACGGCTCGCATAAAGACAAGTTCGTAGATCCAGCGATTGTGCCGCCTCCGCAACCGTAGTCCGCAATCAGAGAGTTTCGTTTAGTTTGCCCCGTTGCGCTTCACGCGTTTCGGGGCTTTGCTTTGCGCAGCCGAACTCGATGGCAAAACTGCCGGAGACCAGGGGTCGTGGTTAGCGCATGGTAAACTCGCCACTTTGGGGGGATCTGTGTCTGAGAAACAAGACTGCGAGTTGGGGATGTTCGCCAACATCACCCGCCGCGACTTTCTAAACGGAATGGCACTGACCGCTGGAATGGCCATGCTCCCGCTCGGTTGCCGAACTCCGCCCGGTCCCGAGGAAGCGCAGAACGCGGCGTCCTACTATCCTCCAGCGCTGACCGGCATGCGGGGAAGTCATCCCGGCTCGTTTGACGCCGCACACAGCCTGCGCGACGGCGATTTCTGGAAAAAGGCAGGCAAGCCGCGGGACACCGGCGAAGTGTACGATCTGGTGGTTGTGGGTGGTGGCATCAGCGGACTGGCGGCAGCGCACTACTACCGCAAGGCGGCGGGTGAGAAAGCGCGCATCCTGATTCTAGATAACCACGACGATTTCGGCGGCCACGCCAAGCGCAACGAGTTCCGCATCGGCGACCGCACTTTGCTGGGCTTCGGAGGCACCTTTTCGATTGAGAGCCCGGAGCCTTACAGCGCGGTCTCGAAAGCGCTGGTCGAAGAGCTGGGAATTGATGTGGCCTCCTACGCGCAGCATGTGAACAAGAACCTGTACCGCTCGCTAGGCATGCGACCTAAGGTTTTCTTTGACAAAGAGACTTTCGGAACCGACAAGCTCATCGCCAACCCCATGCCGTTCGAAGGAGAGAGTGAGGAAGATTTTCGCGACTGGGGAGGACTCCACAAATTCGCCGCCGAGTCTCCCTTTTCGGAAACAGCCAAGAGAGACTTCCTCCGCCTGTGGGCCACCAAGCAGGACTACTTTCCCGGACTCACTTCGGACCAGAAAAAGCTCAAGCTGGCGAAGCTGCCTTACGCGCAGTATCTGACGGAGAAGGTGGGAGTGGCCCCGGAAATTGTGAAGCTGTACCAGGCGTCGCTCCATAGTTTGTTTGGGGTAGGGATGGAAGCGGTCGCGGCGCAGGATGCCTGGGGTCTGGGATTCCCGGGATTTGCCGGGCTCCATCTACACCCCGGCAACGGCAAAGGAATGAACCGCGACGCCACGTTCGCCGCCGCCGACAAATACTTTTTTCACTTCCCCGATGGCAACGCCTCAATCGCGCGGCTGCTGGTAAGAAAGCTGATTCCAGCGGCAATTCCGGGTAAAGATGCGACCGATGTGGTGACCGCGAGAGCCGACTACGCACGGCTGGATGAAGGCTCGTCCGCAGTTCGCATTCGCTTGAACAGCACTGCGGTCCGGGTGAAGCATCTCGGCGAGGCCGCCACGGCGCAGGAAGTGGAAGTGACCTACGCCAGCAAGGCGGACATTGCAACGGTGCGGGCCAAACACTGCATTCTGGCCTGCTGGCACGTGGTCATCCCCTACATTTGCGAAGAGCTGCCGCCGAAGCAGCAAGCAGCACTGGCCACCGCACAGAAAGTTCCGCTGCTCTATTCCAATGTAGTGATCAACAATTGGACCGCGTTTCAGAAGCTGGGCGTGAGTTCCGTCTATGCTCCCGGCTCTTATCATTCGAGCTTGAATCTGGATTTGCCAGTGAGCATCGGCGACTATCACTGTCCCAGCAAGCCGGACGATCCGATTGTGGTGCACATGATGAAGGCGGCGTGCAAGCCAGGCCTGCCCGCGCGCGAACAACACCAGATGGGACGGACCGAGTTGTACCTTACGACCT
Organism: Acidobacteriaceae bacterium; assembly: GCA_025360645.1. GTDB lineage: Bacteria > Acidobacteriota > Terriglobia > Terriglobales > Acidobacteriaceae > JANYBT01. The sequence continues at coordinate 19,691 of JANYBT010000024.1, forward strand.
TCGAAGAGTATGAGCGCAACATCCGGCAACAGCTGGGGAGGGTCCTGGGCGCCGGAGGATTCGATCCCGCCCGCGACATTGCCGCCATCACCGTGAACCGCTGGCCGCACGGATATTCCTACGAATACAACTCGTTGTTCGACGACTTCTGGCTGGAGGGCGGTGAGACCCCATGCGAAGTGGCCCGCAGGCGACACGGCCGGATCGCCATCGCCAACGCCGATGCGGGGGCATATGCCTACACCGACGGTGCCATTGATCAGGCGTGGCGCGCGGTCGGGGAAATCACCAAGGGGTAACCGAACCGCTAGTGCACCGTCTTGGTCTTGCGCGACATGTAATCCATCAGCAGGTACTGGCCCAGCGTGTACGGCGTGGTGAAGTAGGCTTTGCCGCGGCACATCTCCGTCACCTTCTGCACGAATTGAATCAAGCCATAGTCGGAGGCCAGCATGAAGGTGTTAATCAGCACTCCGGCGCGTTTGCACTTGGAGACCTCTTCCAGCGTCTGGCTCACCACCAGCGGGTCCAGGCCGAACGCGTTCTTGTAGATGCGGCCATCCTCCAGCGTCAGCGCCGACGGTTTTCCGTCCGTGATCATCACGATCTGCTTCATGTCTTTGCGCTGGCGTTGCAGGATGCGCTGCGCCAATCGCAGCCCTTCCCGCGTGTTGGTGTAGTAAGGCCCCACCTTCACCCGGGCCAGTTGCGAAATCGGCACTTCCTCGGCGGAATCGTGGAACAGCACCAGAGACAGCGAGTCGCCCGGATATTGCGTGCGGATCAGGTGCGACAGCGCCATCGCCACTTTCTTGGCGGGTGTGAAGCGGTCTTCGCCGTACAGGATCATCGAATGCGAGCAATCCAGCATCACCACCGTCGCGCAGGACGACTGGTATTCGCACTGGTGGACCTGCAAGTCGCGATACTCGATGTTGAGGGGCAGGGCCAGGCCTTCGCGCTGGATGGCATTGGACAGCGTGGCAGTGCTGTCGAGATTGAGCGTGTCGCCAAATTCGTAGGGCTTCGACGCGCCGCTGGTTTCAATGCCGGTGGCCATGTCGCGGGTATCGTGCCGCCCAAAGCTGGACTTGCCCAGCGAGCCGAGCAGATCGCGCAGCGCTTTGAAGCCCAGAAAGTCGAGACTCTTGTCAGTGACCTCAAAGCGGGCGGGGGGAGCGGCGTCGCCGGTCTGGCCCGCCGCCGTGGAAGGCCGCGTGGGCGGCTGGTCAATGGTGATGTAGTCGTCCTGCTGCATGCGCTCGATGAGTTGCTCGATGAGCTGGTCGAGTTCGCCGTCGGCCTGCATTTGCTGCAGCCGCTCACGCATTTCTTCGTCGAAGAGTTCGCCATTCAGCAGTGCCTGCTCGATGGCCTGGCGCAAATCGTCCATCGTCTGCTCGCCGTCGGGATCGCCGTACATCTCTTCAAAGCCGCTCTGCAGCAGGTAGTCCGAGAGCGCGCCCAGCAAATTTTCCAGGTTGATGTCGCTGGCGGGGTCGGGAACGTATTTGGAGTACTTGATGCGCTTCATGGAAGTGCTTCCATCTCCCTGCGATCGGCACCAGCCAACCGCTCAGCCCTGCGCCCTCTAGTTAAACGATTTCCTCTTGTTAAATGGCGGCTCTTCGCGTTCGTAAGTGCGCTCCGGGCGCTTGGGAGGTTTCTCGCCGGCGCTGAAGACCCGCTCTTCGCTGCGGCCAATGCGTTTGTGCGCATGCAGACCTTCCAGGATAAACTCAGCCGCCGATACCTGCGCTTCCGGGCCTTGCGCTGCATCCTTGCCCAGCTTGCCGGTTTTTTCCAGCAAGCCCTGGATTTTCTCCAGTGACACCAGCGCTTCGGCGGCGGCGGCGGAATCCGGAAGTTGGATTTCTCCACCCAGGTCAAACCACTGCACCACCTGGTTCATGTTGACGCCATGGAGATGCTCGTCGAAAGTGCGAGCCACGGCGGCGCGAATGAGCTCCCGGCCCACGTGGTCGGCCCCCTTCATCTCGCCTTCATACTCCAGCTCGAGTTTGCCGGTGATGGCGGGCAGCGCGGCGTACACGTCGCTGATGCGGGGTACGATCACGCTCTCGCTATGTTGAATGGCCCGGCGCTCGGCGTTGGAAACCACATTCTCGGTGCAAGTGATGGGCAAACGCTGGCTGACGCCGGAGCGCTTGTCGATCTTTTTGTCTTCGCGAGCCACGAACGCGATACGCTCGATGACCTCCTGCACGTAGTCGGGCATGTGCAGCGGCGTTCCGTTGCGCTGCACCCAGGCCTCCTGCGCAGTGATGGCCCGGCCCTCCTCCACCGTCGCCGGATAGTGGGTGCGAATTTCCGAACCGATGCGGTCTTTCAAAGGCGTAATGATCTTGCCGCGTGCGGTGTAGTCTTCCGGGTTCGCGCTGAAGACAATCGCGAGATCGAGCGGCAGGCGAATCGGGTAGCCCTTAATCTGCACGTCGCCTTCCTGCATGATGTTGAATAATCCCACCTGGATTTTGCCGGCCAGGTCGGGCAGCTCATTGATGGCGAAAATGCCGCGGTTGGCGCGGGGAAGAAGCCCGTAGTGAACGGTGAATTCGCTGCTAAAGTCGTGGCCGCCGCGCGCCGCCTTGATGGGATCGATGTCGCCAATCAGGTCGGCGATGGTCACATCCGGGGTGGCCAGTTTCTCCACGTAACGCTGGTCGGGGGTAAGGTAGGCAATCGGAGTCTGGTCGCCGTCGCGCGCCAGAAGTTCGTGGCAGCGGCGGCAAATCGGAGCGTAAGGGTTGTCCCGCACCTCGCAGCCAGCGACATAAGGCATCTGCGGATCCAGCAGGTGAGTCAGCGCCCGCAGGATGCGGCTCTTCGCTTGTCCGCGCAGCCCCAGCAAAATAAAATTGTGGCGAGAGAGAAGCGCGTTCGCGATCTGCGGAACCACAGTGTCCTCGTAACCCACGATGCCGGGGAACACCAGGCCGCCGTCGCGCAGCCGGAGGATCAGATTGTCGCGCAGCTCGTCTTTCACGCGCCGAGTTCGGAGCCGTGATTCCGAAAAAGAACTGTGGCGCAATTCGCCAAGAGTAGCTGGAAGGTTCATTCGTAAGACCCCAAAGAACGACAACTCTAATCGTCATTATACGCCGCGAAATCGTCTTCCAGCTGTTGCCGCCAAGCCTCTTGCACGCAGAGAAGTCAGCGCGCCAGGAATGACGCTGGATTTTCTTCTGACGCAAACGCGGCGGGTCGCGAGACCAATCCCACTTCAGTGCGCGTGCCCGTTACCGCCCGCTTTCTGGCGCGCGCGGATGGTATGACGCAATCCCGGCAGAATGTTTTCCAGATACGCGGTGAGTGCGCCGAGCCGATCCATTTCCGACCGCATCGCCAGAAGCGCCTGCTTGAGTTCGGGATCGAGCGGAAGCGAGCTGGCCAGTTGGAAAGAGAGTTGGGGGCTGTCGGGAGCCGGGGTCCCGACTTCGCCCGTGGCCAGAGTAAGAATTTGCGAGTGCAGATCGCAGGCGCGAACGCATTGTTCCCGCGTGGCCCGGCTGGCATCATCGTGCAAGTACAAAACCTCCGCGCGCAAGAAGGCGCGCTCCTCGTTCATTTCCAGGAGTTCAAAAATTTGCTGGCCTCGAGTGAGAATGTCGAGTTGCCCGTCGTCGTAGGTCTTGACTAACGACAGGATGTCTGCGGTGCAGCCGATGGAGGCGATCTCCTCGGGACGGGCGCGTACGATGCCGAAAGGCCGCTTGTTTTCCATGCACTCGGCGACCATTTCTTTATAGCGCGGCTCGAAAATGTGCAGCGGCAGTAACATGCCGGGCAACATCACGAGGTCGAGCGGAAAAATGGGCAGAAGTAAGCTCAAGCATGTCTCCCGAAATGGTCACCCGATTGTACGACACCGCTTGACGCATTAGGGGACAGCGGATTACAAGCGGAGCATGGAACTTGCGGGCAAAGTCGTGGTCGTGACGGGTGGTTCGATGGGAATTGGCGAAGCCATCGCCAAAGTGTTCGTGGCTGCGGGAGCGAGCGTGGTTCTGATCTCGCGAGATGCCGGCAGGTCCGAGGCAGCGCGCGGGCGCATTGGCCACACCGAACGCACGTTGGCCCTGGCGTGCGACGTGTGCCGCCGCAAGGATATCGACCGCGCCGTCAGCTTGACGCTGCATCACTTTGATCGCATTGATGTGTGGATCAATAACGCGGGCTATGCCCTGTTGGACTCCGTGGCGGGTATGGATCTGGACGCGTGCCGCGAGATGTTTGAAACCAATCTGTTTGGCGCGGTTGCCGGGCTTCAGGCCGTGGTGCCGGTGATGAAACAGCAGGGCGGCGGAACCATCATCAACATTTCGAGTGTAGCGGGTCATGTGCCAGTGCCCTTCAACGTGCCCTATTCGGCCACCAAATTTGCCCTCAATGCCATGGGCAAAGGAGCGCGTCTGGAATTGAAGCGGCACGGCATTCATGTGATGACCGTGTGTCCGGGATATGTTCGCACCGGCTTTAGCGACAACGCAGTGCGGGGGAGCGTTGCCCGGCGGGCCCGCCCGCATGTAATGCGCGGGATCACCGCCGAGCGGGTAGCCCGGGCCGTCTTGCGCGGGTATCGTCGTCAGAGCCGGGAAGTGATTGTGCCCTGGACCATGCACCCGGTGGTCAAGCTGTACCAGTTGTTGCCGGGACTGGTGGAGTGGGGGATGGCCAAGGTGTTGAAGAACTAGCGGTCAGCCTTCAATCACTTCAGTTCTTCCAGCATGGCGGTCATTTCTGATTGCGCGTGCGCGTTGCCGGTGCGCTGCGCCGACGAGATGCCGTCCACCAGCATGCGCTTGGCCTCGTCGGTTCGTCCCGCGGCCGCCAGCGTCTGGGCGGTCATGAAGTATCCCGGCGTGTAGTCAGGATGCCGGGTGAGCAAGTCGTGAAACTCGGCGAGTGATTTTTCCAGGTCGCCGGCTTTAGCGTGTTCCAGCGCCAGCCCGTAGCGAGCGAACGTGTCGTCCGGGTTCTGCGCCAGGACGTCGGATAACAGAGCGATGCGGTCCATGGAAAGTACGTTACTACACTTCGGTTGTATGGAACGTCCCAAGGGGATGTGTGGTCGCGACCCGGCTCGCCGCTACCGGCCAGAAATCGAACCCCGGATACAATGTCCACAGAGGATGCCAAGCATGACCGAACCGGAACTGGACCTGACACCGCGCGCGGTGAGTGAATCGCAGTCCGAGATGGCGGAAATCGTCCTCCCCAATGATGCCAACCCGCTCAACACGCTGCTCGGCGGCCGGTTAATGCACTGGATTGATTTGGCGGGAGCCATGGCCGCTCACCGGCACTCGCGCCAGTATGTGGTGACCGCCTCAATTGATCATCTGGATTTCCTGGTGGCAGTGCGGGTGGGAGATCTGGTCATCCTGCGCTCCTCGGTGAATCGCGCCTTTGGAACTTCCATGGAGGTGGGGGTGAAGGTGTGGGTGGAGAATTACCACACCGTGAAGCGCGAGCACGTCAGTTCTGCCTATCTAACCTTTGTCGCGGTATCCCCTGAGGGGCAGAAGCTGAGGGTGCCGGCCGTAGTCGCGGACACTGCGGAGCAGCAACGCCGCTACCAGGATGCGGGGCGGCGGCGCGAGTTGCGCCGGGCTGAGATGGCGCGCCGCAAGCCTTAAACCTTCGGTGACCCGCATCACAGGCTGAAGTTTGCCAGCCCGGCAGAGTTTTTCGCCGTGTGATGGCCGTCACATCGCGATGGTTACCCTGTCCGCGATACTTTTCCCAGGGCATGGCCCGCAAAATCATGGATAGTGCACTTCTGGTACATCGTCTTCACTTCGCCTTTACAGTCACCTTTCACTACTTGTTCCCGCAGTTAACCATGGGCCTGGCGCCGCTGATCGTGGTGCTGAAGACTCTGGCGTTGCGGCACAATAATCCGCGCTACGATGAGGCCGCTCGTTTCTGGGCCAAGATCTTCGGCATCAACTTTGTGCTCGGGGTGGTCACTGGCATCCCCATGGAATTTCAGTTTGGCACCAACTGGTCGCATTTCTCCCGTTATGCCGGCGGAGTGATTGGCCAGACCCTGGCCATGGAAGGAGTTTTCTCCTTCTTCCTGGAATCCGCGTTCCTCGGATTGTTTCTGTACGGCGCCAAGCGGCTGAGTCCGCGTGCCCACTGGTGGTCGGCGGTGGCGGTGTGTGCCGGAGCCTGGCTCTCGGGCTTCTTCATTGTCGCTACCGACGCTTGGATGCAGCACCCCGTCGGCTATGCCCCGTCACCCGGGGGCGGTTTGCAACTCGCCAGCTTCTGGGAATTGATGCTGAATCCCTGGGCGTGGTGGCAGTATGCCCACACCATGAGTGGTGCAGTCGTCACCGGGGCGTTCGTGATGGTTTCGACCGGCGCGTTCTACCTGCTGTGGGGCAAATGGACCGAGCACGCCAAGCTGTTCGTAAAGATCGGAGTGATCGCGGGCGTCATTGCCAGCGTGGTGCAGTTGTTTCCCACCGGCGATGGACAAGGCAGGATGATCGCATTGCACCAGCCCGTGACGCTGGCCGCCATGGAAGCGCTATTTACCGGCCAGCCCGGAGCCCCGCTGGTGATCCTGGGCCAGCCCAATGTGGAAGAAAAAAAGATCGACAATCCGCTCGTCGTTCCTGAGATGCTCAGCTTCCTGACTTACAAGCGGTGGCACGCCCACATCGACGGGCTGGACGCATTCCCCAAAGACCAGTGGCCTGACAACATCCCGCTGCTGTATTACAGCTATCACATCATGGTCGGACTGGGCACCATCTTCATTGCTGAGATGCTAGTGGCGTGTTTACTCCTGTGGAACGGAAGCCTGTATCGGGCGCGATGGATGCTGTGGATCCTCATGCTGAGCCTGCCATTTCCCTACATCGCGAACACCGCGGGCTGGATGACCGCGGAACTGGGTCGGCAGCCCTGGCTGGTCTATGGCTTGATGCGGACTGCCGACGGCTATTCCAAGCTGGTCTCGGCTGCGAACGGCTGGTTCACCCTGCTGGGCTTCTTCGGTATCTACACCCTGCTCGGAATCCTGTTCCTGTTCATGTTGCGCCGGACCATTGAACAAGGGCCGGAGGGCGAAGTCAGCCATCCACCACTCACTGCGGGAGGGAACTAACCATGGGGACAATCTGGTTTTGCATTGTCGCAGTCATGCTCGCAGCCTACGTGGTGATGGATGGCTTCGATCTGGGTGCAGGCATCATCTACCTAGTGGTGGCGAAGACTTCCGCCGACCGTCAGCGCATCCACAAAGCCATCGGCCCGGTGTGGGATGGCAATGAAGTGTGGTTGCTGGCCGCGGGCGGGACTTTGTACTTTGCTTTCCCGCAACTGTACGCCTCGGGCTTCAGCGGGTTCTACCTTCCCTTGATGATTGTGCTTTGGCTCTTGATGTTGCGCGCCATCGGGCTGGAGTTCCGCCACCATATCGAAAATCCGGTGTGGCAAGGATTCCTGGACGTGGTCTTCAGCGTCTCCAGCATGTTGCTGGCAATCTTTTTCGGAGCGGCGCTGGGCAATGTGATCCGCGGCGTGCCCCTGAACCAGGACGGCTACTTTTTTCTGGCGTTGTGGACAAACTTCAAAGTCAGCGCTCTTCCCGGAGTTCTCGACTGGTACACCATCATGGCGGGCGTGGTGGCTTTAGTGACTCTGACCGTGCACGGAGCTTTGTACATCGCCATCAAGACGGAAGAGGAACTCAGTCTGCGGGCGCGGGCGGTGGCGGTAGTGTTGTGGCCGCTCCAGTTTTTTCTCACTTGCAGCAGCCTGGCCGCCACCTACTTCATTCGTCCCCAGCTGATGAACAATTACGAGAACCATCCCATCGGGTTGCTGGTGCCGCTGCTGGTGTTTGCCAGCCTGGGCGTCATGATCTGGGCCAGTCCCAAAGGCAAAGAGAAGCTAGCCTTTGTGGCGTCGGGCACGTACATCACCGCGATGCTGGTGGGTGCGGTGTTTGCGCTCTATCCCGTGGTGCTGCCGTCTAGTGGAGATCCGGCGAACAGTTTGACCATCGCCAACTCGTTGGCCGGCGAACACGGGTTGCGGGTAGGGTTGGTGTGGTGGTCCCTGGGCATGGTGCTGGCCGTGGGTTACTTCGTTTTTCTCTACCGGATGTTCCGCGGCAAGGTTCGTTTGGAGGAGCCGGGCTACTGATTGTCACCCGTCGCCACCCGATACAATGCATAGGTGGACTTCAAACTAGTAAGCGACTATCGTCCGCAAGGCGACCAGGGCCAGGCCATCGAGTCTCTGCTGCGCGGCGTTGCCGACCGCGAACAGCATCAGGTCTTGCTGGGCGTGACCGGCTCGGGCAAGACCTTCACCATGGCCAAGGTGATCGAGGCGTCTAACCGGCCGGCCCTGGTCATGGCCCACAACAAGACCCTGGCGGCGCAACTCTATCATGAGTTCAAGAATTTCTTTCCCCATAACGCCGTCGAATATTTCGTTTCGTATTACGACTACTACCAGCCGGAGGCCTACGTTCCCGCCGCCGACCTCTACATCGAAAAAGAATCCACGGTCAACGAAGAACTGGATAAGCTGCGCCTCTCGGCCACCCGTTCGCTATTCGAGCGCCGCGACGTTTTGATTGTGTCGTCCGTCAGTTGCATCTACGGGTTGGGCTCTCCCGAAGCTTATTACGGCATGATGCTATTCCTGGAGAAGGGTCAGAAAGTGAAGCGCGAAGACATCACGCGCAAACTGGTTGAAATCCTTTACGAACGCAACGAAGGCGACTTCAAGCGCGGCACCTTCCGGGTGCGCGGCGATGTCATCGAGGTCTATCCCACCTACGACGACATGGCCTATCGCATCGAGTTGTGGGGCGACGAAGTGACCTCGCTTTCGCAGATCGACCCTCTGTTCGGCACTGTCAAACAAAAATATGTTCGCCTCCCCATCTATCCCAAGACGCATTACGTGATGAAGCAGGAGACCCGCAACCAGGCCGTTCGCTCCATTCGCGCCGAACTCATCGAGTGGGTTGCGGAACTAGAAAAGCAAGGCCGGACCGTGGAAGCACAGCGGGTTCAGCAGCGGACCATGTTCGATCTCGAAATGATCAAGTCCATGGGCTTCTGCCACGGCATCGAAAATTATTCCCGGCACTTTACCGGGCGCATGCCGGGCGAGCCTCCTCCCACCTTGCTGGATTATTTCCCCAACGATTTTCTATTGTTCCTGGACGAGTCGCACCAGACCGTCCCGCAGTTGCACGGCATGTATGGGGGTGACCGCTCTCGCAAGACCACGCTGGTCGAGTACGGATTCCGGTTGCCTTCCGCGCTCGACAACCGGCCTCTGACGTTCGAGGAATTTCAGCACCGCACCAATCAGTTGATTTATGTTTCCGCCACGCCCGGTCCCTATGAGCTGACCAAATCGGCCGGCGTAGTGGTGGAGCAAGTAATCCGTCCCACCGGGTTGATTGATCCGCCTGTCGAAGTGCGCCCGGTGAAAGGGCAAATTGACGACCTGCTGCACGAGATCCGGCTGCGGGCGGCCAAAAACGAACGGGTCCTGGTCACCACGCTCACCAAACGCATGTCCGAAGACCTGGCCGAATATTACAGCGAAGTGGGCGTGAAGTGCCGCTACATGCACTCTGAGATTGTGACCCTGGAACGGGTGAAGATCCTGCGCGGGTTGCGCAAGGGTGAGTTTGACGTATTGATCGGCATCAATCTATTGCGCGAGGGTTTGGATCTTCCGGAAGTTTCCCTGGTCGCGATTCTGGATGCCGACAAAGAAGGCTTCCTGCGCTCGGCCGGCTCGCTGATCCAGACCATTGGCCGCTGTGCCCGCAACTTGAGTGGTCGTGCCATTTTGTATGCCGACCGCATGACCGACTCTATGAAGAAGGCGATCGATGAGACGGATCGGCGCCGTGCCATTCAGAAGGCCTACAACGAAGAGCATGGCATCACGCCGGAATCGATTGTGCGCCCACTCGACATGACGCTGGCTGGCATTGTGGCCGCGGACTACGCGGATGTGTCGCTAGACGCCGACGACGAAATGCCAGACATCACCTCGCAGATGGAACTCGACGCCTACATCGCCAAGCGCGAAGCAGAGATGCGGGAAGCCGCCAAGCGCTTTGAGTTTGAGAAGGCGGCAAAACTGCGCGACACTATCAAGGAACTCCGCACCAAGGAATTTCTGTTCACCTGATGCGCGTTAACGTGTACCGGGTGGTTGAGCTCTTGCCCTGCCCCCGCTAACTCCCCGCGATCACCAACACCGGGCTCTGCGGCGGGGGAACGGTGCAGCCCAGCACCGTGCAAACTCCAGACGGTGCGGCCAGATTCAACACAAACGTATCGTCCGAGGTGCGGGCGATGCTGGCCGCCCCCGCATCGCAATTGCCCACATAGACGCGCGAACTGTCCGCGCTGGCCACCGCCGAGTAACGGAACCGCACCGTCTCGCAGGCGGGCATTTCGGTCACGGTGGGTAACGCAATCGTCTTGCGGTAGCTGTAGTCGTTGGCGTTGAACACGGTCAACTGTGTCGCCACGCATGGGGCAGCCACTCCGGAGGGGCAGGTGTTGCCGAGTTGTTCGCTAAGCACGTAGAAGCGAGTCCCATCGAGCAGCGGAGCGATCGAGATCGGGTTTGCGGCCCCCGCAATCGACGACAAGGGAACCGTCGCCAGCACGACCGGTGGATCCATCGCCGCATTCAGCACCGTGACCGCATTCAGCACCGGGTTTGCGATGTAGAGGCGGTTCAGGTTCGAGTCATACGTCAAGAACTCCGCGCCCGCGCCCGCCGAAATCGAATTGGAGATCAACGAGTCGTCGAACGTATTGATGACGGTGAGATCGCCATTCCCTTTATTCAAGACGTAGGCACGTTGACTATCGGAACGAACCGCAATCCCCACCGGATTGTCCACACCCCCGCCGCTGATCACATTGGTCACGGTGTTGTCCACGGTGGTGATGCTGGTGATCCCGCCCAGGCTTCCTGTCGCGCCTGAACTGATCACGTAAACTTTCTTGCGGTCAGGCGTTTGCGCCAAAGCGAACGGGTTGGCACCAAACACCGGGTCGAGCGGAATAATCGTGCTCACCGTATTGGTGATCGAACTGACCGCCGCCACCGTGGAAGTCCCGGCGTTGGCAACATAGAATCCGTTGGAGGAAGCCGCCGCCATAAACACGGGATGCGATCCGCTCGGCAAACTGATGGTGAACGGCAGCCCAATCGAGGTGAAAGTGGACGGGTTGAAAATGGTCACGGAATCGGTTCCGCTAACCGCGCTGTTACCGCCGTTGCTGACGATGACCCGGTTGCCCGGAGGTTGCACCAACGCGAAGTTGGGCTCAATCCCGACAGCGGCCACTCCCACATTGGTGTCGCCTGAGACGTCAATTTGCATCGCCGCGCCCGGATTGAAGGGGCCATTGTTCGCGATCAAGAATGCTGCATGAGTGCCCTTAGGGTCAGGCGGTGGGGTCGGAACGATGATCACTACCGGCCGGAACGTATTTCCGCAACTGGCCTCAAGCAGAATCAGGCAGGCCAGCACGGCTACGCGGCGGAGTATCGCAAAACGCTTCATTCAGGATTGCCCAAACAGAAAATTTAAGTCCACTCTCGTCAGATGCTGCAATTCTAATTGGCGCCATCCAGAAACGCCAGAACAGGGCGAGATTTCCGCGGAACACCGGCAGCACTCCGTCCCAGGGGATAAGCCGCCTTCGGATAGAAAGTTGGCAGTTTCGGCGACGGTTGTCCCGCTCCCCTCAGACTTTTCAAGATTCTCCATTCCGGAGTGTGGGCCCCATTACAGGCGGCTGTGATGTGCGTCACAGCCAATGTAAGCGAGCCTCGGTAGTATCCTTGCTATAGGAACATGACGTGGCGGCTCAAAATCGTTGCAGTGGCGCTGACGATGACTCTGTTAGCGATGCCGATGTCGGCGCTGACCTCGTGCTGGTGGCACATGTCGGCGGCCGAAAAATGCAAGCCCCATTGCCCCATGATGAGCGGGCATGAGCCCTCGGTCACCATTCAAGAAGCACCCGGAAATAGCTCCTGCTGCCAAGTTTCTGCAAGCCAGCCGACACCCACTTCACTGCCACAAGTCCCCACCAACACGACGATCGGGATAGCCCCTAAGCCCAGCGTTTCGAGCCGTGATGCGGCCGCGCTCTCGGTAGAGTTTAATCCACCCGATCTCATCGTTCGAACCTCTGCGACCTCCCCCCAGGCCCTTCTCTGTACTTTTGTGATCTGATCCGTCCTCCCAATCAAGGTTCTTCTCAGCGGGAAAAGTGCGTGAAGGCTCGTCCGTAAGCAACCAAACGCCGATTGCCCTCCGATCTTCTTCCCGCTCCCAATCAACCGAACTGACCGGAGCTGAGTCTCCGTTAGGGGCAATGTGAAAACTTCACGGACCAATCTACTAGCTGCATTCGTAATCGCAATACTGGCCTCGTCTAGCAGCTGGGGCCAACTGCCGCCCGTCGAAGTGGGTTTTCAGTCTCCGGCGACCACTACGGTGGCTGCTGCCGACAGCGATTCGACTATCGGGATCGATGAATTAGTTCGCGAAGCTCTGCAGAAGAATCCAGCGGTTCAGAGCGCTTTGCATGCTGTGGAAGCTCAACGCCGACGCGTGCCCCAAGCCAAGTCGCTCCCTGACCCGATGGTTGGAATCGGTTGGGCTGGAAACATCACGCCCTTCAGCGTGCAGCTCGGCGACCCTTCCAGCTATCGTGGCGTTTCTGCGAGCCAGCAGCTTCTCTACCCCGGAAAGCTGAAACTACGCGGCGAGATTGCTTCTAAAGAGGCCGATGCCGCCTCATCTGACTACCAAGCAATTCGCCGCCGCGTCACCACAGATGTAAAGACGGCTTTTTACGAATACTGGTTCTCGCATAAGGCGATTCAGACCACTCTGAGGGACAAGGATCTGTTGACCAAGCTCTCGCAGATCGCCGAAGCCCGTTATCGGGTTGGCAAAGGCCTTCAGCAGGATGTGCTTCGGTCGCAAGTCGAAATTTCACTGCTGCTGCAGCGGCTCACCGTCCTGCAACAGCAAACCAATACTTCGCAGGCGCGCCTGAATAGCCTACTGGCGCGCAGCCCTGAAGCGCCGCTCCCACCAGCCGACAATATCGAGCGCTCTCCGCTGAACTACTCGCTTGACGATCTCTACAGACTAGCGCGGCAGAACGATCCCGGTCTTCACCGCGCAACGCAAATGGTTGAGCGCAACCAACTTGCAGTGAATCTGGCACAGAAGGATTACTATCCAGATCTCAGCGTTGGATACATGTACCAGCAGCGTCCCAGGTTGCCTGACATGCACGGGATGACCTTCACCGTAAACATCCCGATCTTCTATAAGAGCAAACAGCGAGAGCAAGTCCGGCAGGCCACGGAGGAGCGGCTTGCCGCAGAGGGCAGTCGCGATAACCGGCAAAATGAGCTGAATTTCGAACTCAAGCAGCAATACCTGGCGGCGAAGGCCTCGGATGAACTGCTGCAACTGTTCTCTCAAGGCGTTATACCGCAATCGTCGTTGGCGCTGGAATCTTCGATGTCCGCCTATCAGGTTGGCACAGTGGATTTCCTCAGCGTCGTAGGCAATTTCTCGACCGTCTTGAACTACGAAATCGCCTACTACCGCGAGCTGGCGAATTACCAATCTTCGTTGGCGCGCATGGAGAGCATGGTGGGCGTGGATCTGACTTCGACGGCCACGCAGCCGGGAACCCAGCATCCGGCGGGAGAGTAGAGCAATGATTCCTAAAATCCTAAGAATTTCGGCAGTTGTCGCAGCCATCGCGTTGGCGGTGGCCTTCGGTGGCAGGGTCTCAGCCATCTTCCAACATCAGCCGTCCGCTGCCCAGACGACGACTGCGGGAACCGCGCGCAAGGTTCTCTATTGGTACGACGCCATGAACCCGCTGCACCATTACGACCAACCCGGAAAAGCACCGGACGGAATGGACCGGGTGCCTCAATACGCGGAGGATGACTCTGCCAAAATGCCCGCTGGCACTGTCAAAATCGCACCCGACAAGCAGCAACTGATCGGTGTAAGGACCGAGATCGTTGCACGTCAGTCTCTGGTGAGGACCGTGCGCACCACGGGTCAGCTTACCAGCGATGAGACGAAGCTGGCGCATATCCATGTTAAGGTCAACGGCTATATCGACAAAGCTTACGTCGATTACATCGGGCAACTGGTCAAAAAAGGCCAACCGCTTTTCACCCTTTACAGCCCGGATCTTGTGGCCACCGAAGAAGAATATTTGATCGCCAAACGCGGCGCCAAGGAGATGGGAGCCTCGCAATTTCCGGACATTTCGCAGGGCGCGCAGTCACTTCTGCGTTCCGCCCGTGAACGGCTCAAACTGTGGGACATCAGCGACGAACAAATCAAGAAGCTCGACGAGACCGGGGAGGTCACCAAGACTTTAACTTTCTATTCTCCCGTCAGTGGCTTCGTCACCGACCGCAAGGCGTTCCCGCAAACCGCCGTTACCCCGGATATGGAGTTGTATTCGATCAGCGACCTTTCCACCATCTGGGTGAATGCTGACGTATACGAATACGAGGTGCCCTTTGTGAAAGTTGGCCAGACGGCGGACATGCAACTCAGCTACTACGCCGGGAAGACCTATGCCGGGAAAATTACCTACATTTATCCGACTGTCGATCCCGTTTCCCGCACCCTAAAAGTGCGTATCGAGTTTTCCAACCCCAAGTTCGACTTGAAGCCGCAGATGTTCGCCAATGTGCAGTTGAAGATCAACTACGGCAAGCAGATTGTGGCGCCTCAGGAAGCAGTGATGGATTCCGGAGACAAGCAGTATGTGTTTGTCGTCCACGACGGCGGGATGTTCGAACCGCGCGTGATCCAGATGGGCGCGAAGCTCGAAGGCAAGGTGGTCGTCCTGTCTGGCCTGAACCCTGGAGAAACCATCGTGACCTCGGGGAACTTCCTGGTTGACTCCGAGAGCCGTCTGAAGAGCGCCATGAGTGGGATGCAGCACTAAGGAGATTCCTATGGCAAAGAGAGCTTCTATCTATTCGGCAGTCGTCCTGATCCTGGTCGCGGGCATGTTCGCCGCCGGCTACGTGCTGATGAACCGCCGCGCCCAGACGGAATGCGGATTCTGCCAACGTCACATCAACCCGAAAGCCCATGTAGTGGCGGAAGTTGGCGGGAGGCGGCGCGACGTCTGTTGTACCCACTGTGCGGTGACCGAAGCGCGACAGGAGAAGATGCCTCTGCGGCTGATCGAAGTGACGGACTATCCCTCCGGCAAGATGGTGAGCCCGGATGGGGCGTGGTTTGTCGAAGATAGCCGCATGATCGCCTGCGAACACGACATGTCCAAAATGGATGAATCCAAGCACGCCGAACAGTTGGCATTCGATCGCTGCTCGCCCGGCACATTCGCATTCAGCGACCGAAGAGCCGCCGCAGCGTTCGTGGCCCAGAGCGGTGGTGTTTTGCGCAGCCTGCCAGAGGTGTTGGCGGAGGCCCAACAGCAATGATTAACCGAACTATTGATATCTGCGCCAAGAACAAATTCCTCGTCCTACTATTCGTCGCAGTGGCCCTGCTGCTGGGCTGGCGTGCGATGAAGAATACCAAGCTCGATGCCATCCCCGACCTCTCCGACACCCAGGTCATCGTCTACTCGAAGTGGGACCGCAGCCCCGACATCATGGAAGATCAGGTGACCTATCCCATCACCTCGGCGCTACTGGGCTTGCCCAAAGTGAAAGACATTCGCGGCTTTTCGGATTTCGGCTACTCCTACGTTTACATCATCTTTGAAGAAGGCACTGACATTTACTGGGCACGCTCACGAACCCTGGAGTATCTGAATTCCGTCGTCCCACGTTTGCCAAAAGGCGTCAGCGTTGAGTTGGCGAAGGATGCCACCGCGGTCGGCTGGGTATATCAGTACGCTCTAGTCGATACCACTGGGCAATACAGCATTGAGAAAATCCGGAGCTACCAGGATTGGTACTTGCGCTATGCTCTGCAATCCGTTCCCGGTGTCGCCGAAGTGGCGCCGTTAGGTGGTTTTGTTCGACAGTACCAGGTCAACATCGACCCCAACAAGTTGCTGGGCTACAAGATCCCGATCAAGATGGTGGTGGACGCCATTGGGAAGAGCAACAACGATGTCGGCGCCCGGCTCGTCGAAATGTCCGGTCGCGAGTATATGGTGCGAGGGCGCGGCTATATCAAATCGCTCGAGGACATCGGCAACATCGTCGTCCTCTCGAACCTGCAGACCGGCACGCCCGTGCTGGTGAAGAACCTGGCCACGATAACCTACGGACCCGACATCCGGCGCGGGGTCGGGGAACTGGATGGCCAGGGCGAAGCGGTCGGCGCGGTCGTCATCATGCGATTCGGCGAGGATGCGCAAAAGGTGATCGAGCGCGTCAAACAACGAATCCACGACATTGAGCCCACCCTGCCCAAGGGTCTGAAAATCGTCACCACTTACGACCGTTCCGACCTCATCGACCGCTCCGTCGATAACTTGAAGCACACTCTGATGGAAGAACTCATCATTGTCAGCCTGGTGATCATGATCTTTTTGTGGCACTTCCCTAGTGCCGTCATTCCCATCATCACCATTCCCATCACCGTGATCCTGGCGTTTATTCCCATCCAGATGAGCGGCATGTCGGCCAATATCATGTCACTCGGCGGAATCGCCATCGCCATCGGTGCCATGATTGATGCCGCCGTTGTCGTGGTCGAGCAGACCCACAAGAAGCTTGAGCACTGGAATGCGGAAGGGCGTCCTGGCGACTATCACCAAGTCGTGATCTCGGCCGTGAAAGAAGTCGGCGGGGCCAGCTTCTTCGCACTGCTCGTTATCGCCGTCGCCTTCCTGCCGGTCTTCACTCTCGAAGCCCAGGAAGGCCGCTTGTTCAAGCCGCTGGCGTTCACTAAGACTTTTGCCATGGCGATCGCGGGAGTGCTGGCAATCACTCTCGATCCGGCATTGCGCTTGTTGTTCACCCGCATGGATAACTTCAAATTCCGTCCGCGATGGCTGGCAGCCATCGTTAACAGTGTGCTGGTTGGCACCATCCACAACGAGGACAACCACCCCATCAGCCGTCCCTTGATGAATCTTTACCATCCCGTAGTCGAGTTCGTGCTCGAACACAAGTGGAAGACCATTGCCGCTGCGGTCATTGCCATGGTGCTTACCGTGCCCGTGTTCTTCAGGCTCGGCTCTGAGTTTATGCCGCCGCTTGATGAGGGCACGCTCCTGTACATGCCTTCGACCTTGCCCGGCATGTCTGTAACCGAAGCCTCCCGCCTGCTTCAGGTGCAAGACAAAATCATTAAGAGCTTCCCGGAGGTTTACCGCGTATTCGGCAAGGCCGGGCGTGTGGAGAGTGCCACCGATCCCGCGCCTTACTCGATGATGGAGACCGTCATCATCCTTAAGCCCCCAACCGACTGGCCGAAGCGCCCACGCTGGTACTCCAAGTGGGCTCCCAACTGGCTGCAGGCCACACTCGGCCGCTTCTGGCCGGACCACAAGACCACTCAGGAAGTGATCTACGGTCCCGGAGGTCTGAACGACGCCCTCACCATGCCCGGTCTGGCGAATGCCTGGACGATGCCCATCAAGGCCCGGATCGACATGCTGACCACCGGCGTCCGCACCCCACTCGGGATCAAGGTGCTCGGTTCCGACCTCAACGAAATTGAGAAAGTCGGCGGACAGATCGAGATGGTGCTGAAGGACATCCCGGGTACAACTAGCGTATTTGCTGAGCGAACCACGGGCGGATATTTCCTGGATTTTGACCTCAAACGCGATCAGCTCGCACGCTATGGTCTAACCGTGGATGATGCCAATGATGTTCTGATGTCGGCCGTCGGCGGTGAGCCCGTCACCACGACCATCGAGGGGCGCGAACGCTACTCGGTCAATGTCCGATACCTGCGCGATTACCGTAGCGACATCGACGCCTTGCAGAGAGTGCTGGTCAACACCCCTTCCGGTGCCCAGATCCCGTTAGGGCAGATCGCCGATATCTCGTTAAAGACCGGCCCCGGCATGATCCGCGATGAAAATGGCCGGCTCAGTGGTTATGTTTACGTCGATGTCTCGGGACGCGACATCGGCAGCTACGTCACCGACGCGAAGAAGGTTGTTGCGGAAAAGGTCAGCGTGCCCGCTGGGTATCAGCTGGTCTGGAGCGGCCAGTATGAATCCATGGAGCGGGTCAAAGAGCGATTGAAGATCGTAGTGCCGATCACGCTTTTCATTGTGTTCCTGTTGCTGTACTTCAATACCAAATCCACGGTGAAGACTTTCATCATCCTGCTCGCCGTACCGTTCTCGGCCATCGGCGCCATCTGGTTCCTCTACCTCCTGAACTACAACATGAGTATCGCGGTATGGGTCGGACTTATCGCGTTACTCGGAGTCGATGCCGAGACCGCCGTCTTCATGTTGCTGTACCTCGATCTCGCCTATCACGATGCCATTGCCAAAGGTCGAATGAACACCTGGGATGATCTGCGCGAAGCCATCGTGGTGGGCGCTGTCAAACGTCTTCGCCCCAAGGTGATGACGGTGGCTTGCATGCTCTTTGGACTGCTGCCCATCATGTGGTCGGTAGGATCCGGCGGCGACGTCATGAAGCGCATTGCTGCTCCCATGATCGGCGGGATCATCACCTCTTTCCTGATGGAACTCATTATTTATCCGCCCGTCTTCGCCATCTGGAAGTGGAACTTCGAGTTGAAGCCGAAACTGAAACAGTCAGGCCCCAAGGCCCTTGAACCCGCAAATGTACAGGAGCCGGCACATGCCTAAGTGGACTCAGCAACTCGGACTGTTGGTCGTACTGATTGGACTCGCCGCGTCCGCGTGGTCGCAACAGCAGCATTACGCCGTCCCCGCCGCTTCCGTCGAAGATGACCTCGACGTTTACCACCAGGCCCTGGACAGTGCGGCTGATTTCGCTCTGGCAAATGTGATGCGGGAGGCCGCAAGCAGCCGTCCGATTGCCGAAGGCCCACGGAATACTACAGCCGCGCTGGATGCGAAGGTACTGCATCAGTTCGCCGGACAGTATTGGAACGGCAACCAGGAAGCCGTCCGTTGGGCCGTCGCCAGAGTGACGCAACTCAGGCCGATCTTGACTCCCATCTTGCGCGACCAGGGAATCCCGGAAGCGGTGGTCGCCCTCGTGTTAGTCGAGAGCGCTGGGCATATCGCAGCGCTCTCCCCCAAAGGCGCGCGCGGGATTTGGCAGTTTATGCCAGACACCGCACGGCGCTACGGTCTGGCAGTAACCGCCGACCTTGATGAACGCCTGGATGTCGTGAAATCTACGGGTGCGGCTGCTCACTACTTGCGCGACCTGTATCAGAGATTCGGTGACTGGCGGTTGGCCTTCGCCGCCTACAACGCTGGCGAGCAGGCGGTCGAGCGGGCGGTGGCAAGAACCGGCCCCGGCGATTTCTCGCGGATCGACGCTGTGCTGCCAGCCGAGACCCGGATTTACGTTCCCGCCGTGATGCACGCGATGGAATTGCTCGGCGACCATGAGCCAGAGCTCTTGCCGGTCGTCAAATCCAGAAAGTCACCGGCGCCGTTGGTGTTGTACGCAACCGAGAGCGCCGATTAGGTAATGCCGGTTGCTGCTGTGCTGTCAATTGGCACTGTAATGAATTGGGTAGCGAATTGAGTTGTGAATTGTGTTGTGAATTGTACCGCGCCCCGGGTGCAAGGGCGATCCCTTCGGTCCGCGGCGTGTTGGGAAATGCCGCTGGTGCCGCTGCGCCGGTCAGAGACGAATCGCGGGAGAGAGTGTTCAGGGCTTTCGCGTTTTCTGAGAAGCTGTTACCATAACTTTGGTTGTGAAATTTCCTAAGGTTTCTTGCCTGCGGTTGAGGGGCGGTTCGGACAGGACTACCAGTAATTCCGGTCGTTCTGCGCTCACAGTGCACGCTATGAAAAACGTGCCAAGCCTTATAAACACTGGCGATTTCGCATCCTGTTGATTTGGCGAGTGGGGACGTAGTTCAGTTGGTTAGAACGCTGCCTTCTAACCGCCATCCCTAGTTTTCAATCACTTACCTCGTTTGGTGTCCGCTCTGGTGTCCATTCTTTCCTCCGTTTGACCGAATCTCGAACCCACAGTAGTGTCCTCCCCAATTGAAGGAGGCACCATGGCTCGGTCCAAACAGTACGCCGAACGCGTCAATATTCTCAAAAAGGTTCGAGTCGGAGGGGTTTGGAAACTCTCTGCCGTTCTCGAGCGAAACGGAAAAATCGTCCGCGACCACGTCCTGATTTCTGGTTCTGATGAACACCATCCTGAAGGGGGGTACTACCTGGAGTGGTACGAGGAGGGAAAGCGAAAGCGCCAAGCGGTCCGTAATTTTGCGGATGTGATCGAAGCCGCGCG
>JANYBT010000072.1 GCA_025360645.1 Acidobacteriaceae bacterium
CAGCGAACGCTAGACAGCAAGCGAAATCGGCGGAGCGGGGAAACTGAGGAACGACTAGCATTTGGGGTGGGAGACGGGAATCGAACCCGCAACCGTCGGAGCCACAGTCCGGTGCTCTGCCTGTTGAGCTACTCCCACCGCGAGCCTTGATTATAGCAACCGGACGAGAGCTGAGGCGATCTGTGCGGGCGGAAGGCGGTCAACCGCGATGGGAAGCAAGCTTGCGTCCGAGGGTGACTGTGGCCAAGTCGATCCACTTGAGGTCCGAGGTCTCGCGCACAAAGGTCAGTCCCTCCACTCGCACCCTGCGCGAGCCTTGATATTGGGACCATTGCCGGCGGGCGAGGTCATGGGCCGGCTGGGCTTCGCTCGCAGTGCTCATCTTGACAATGGTGAAATGGGGCTCGTAGGCCCAGTCTTCGGCGCCGCCCAGAACTCCGATGTCCAAGCGGCCATGCAGGTGGCACATCCGGGAAGCGCCCCGGGCCACCTCAACGTATATCGTAGGCGACTGGGGAAGGAAGCTGAGAACCTCCCCCAGTTCGACATCAAAGGGCTCTTCCTGGCTACAGATTTCTTCGATGAGTTCCCGAGCGGCGGTCTCGCTCCCCAACAATCGGCGAGGCGGCAAGATCGTCAGATGGGCCGACATATGGGGAAGATGGGGATGCAATTCGCGGCGCACAGTCTCGACGAATTGGCCCGCCGAATTTGCAGCGTAAGCCACCAGGGCGTAGCGGGAGGTCTCCATATCTGTCGGGCAAAATTATAACGCGAAATCAGTTGAGATCGGGGGGGATGACGGCCAGCGAACCGCGCCCTCTCGCAGTCGTTTCTGAGACGGGCACTGAGCCAGCAATCGTGACGGCACCGAACTAGTACAATGGCAACAGCATGTCGGGGCGTAGCGCAGCCTGGTAGCGCACCTGCCTTGGGCGCAGGGGGTCGTAGGTTCGAATCCTATCGCCCCGACCAACCATTTTCCTTGCCCAGAACCCTCTGTCCAATTCCCAGAACGACACTCCTCTCAGCGAATTCCCGCTTTTGTTACAGAACCTGCCGTTCCCATAGGACTAAAATGCGAGTCGCACAGGACTTCGGGCCCTGACCACCATCCCATTCGCAGAGATTGGAGGAACTGAACATGTTGGAAAGACTGGACACACTCATTGCTTTTGCCACTGTTTTGCTGGGAGTCAGCCTGCTCATCACCATCCTCAACCAGATGATCGGCGGCTTGTTTGGCCATCGGGCGACTTATTTGAAGGACGGAATTAAGGACCTGCTGGTGACCCTTGATCCGTCGCTGAAAGATCAAGTGGAGACGATTGCCAACGATGTTCTCACCCACAAGTTGGCCTCGGATTCGATTTTTGCTCACCAGGATTGGGCGCCCGAGCGATGGAAGCTGGCGAACGCTATCCGTCCAGAGGAACTGCCGAAACTGCTGACGCTGGTTTCGCAAGGCAAACCGTATGCCGACGCTATCGTGGGAATTCTGAACCAGGTGAATCCAACGTTGGCGCGAGAGGCAACCTTGATCAACCAACTGGCCCCGGGCGCAACCGCAACAGCCGACCAATTGATCAAAGAGTTGACCAGCTCGACGGTGAAAGCGGTGGGCCGAGTGGAGGCTGGTTTCAATTCCACAATGGACCGGGTACGGCAGCGCTTCACCATGCAGATGCGCATCTGGACGATTATCTTTTCCTTGATTTTTGCTTTGGTTTATCACATGGATGCGAAGAAGATTTACTCGCAGATCTCGACCGATCCCACCTTGCGGGCCAGCCTGAGCAGCCTGTCGGGAGACATGATGAAAAACTACATCGAGGTCGCGGCTCCGCCAACAAAAGATGAAACTAAGGCCGCCGAGAACCTGGATGAGCGCACGAAAAAGCTATCGGAGGCTTACAAGAAAGTTCGCGGCCAGCTTTCGGATTCCACTCTGGATCTTTTTCACGCGCCCGATAAATGGTACAAATGGCAGTGTTCCGAGTTGTTGGGGATTTTGGCCATGGCTGGCCTGTT
>JANYBT010000055.1 GCA_025360645.1 Acidobacteriaceae bacterium
GGCTGCGTCGCACTCCACCGGCTCGAGCCCGGCGTCTGCGAAATGAAACGGCTGTACTTGCGTCCGAACTTTCGGGGCAAGGGCATCGGTCGCGCACTGGCCGCGCACATCATCGCGGAAGCCCGTCAAATCGGTTACCGCTGCATGCATCTGGACACCGTCGAGCCGGCGATGAAAGATGCCGTGGCCATGTATAGAAAGCTTGGATTCACCGAGATTGCGCCCTATCGCGTGAACCCCATGACGGGCGTAATGTACACGGAATTACAGTTGTGAAGCTCGATCAATCCCGCCGCCGCGTTTCCGTTTTAATCTTTGCAGGACGTTGCCCTTACTGCACTTGAACCACGACACTTTCTCGCGAACTGGCGTCTCGAATTTCAAAAATAGTCTGCAAGATCGCGCTGATCACCGAGAGCAGTACTGGCCCCAGGAACAAGCCAATCACGCCGAAGACATCCAGCCCGCCAAAGATGGCGAGAATCAAGAGCAGCGGATGAGTTTCGCCACGGCCCATTAGCAGAAGCGGGCGCACAATGTTGTCGGCGCCCGCGACCACTACAATTCCCCAAATCAAAATGAATACGCCTTGTCCAGGATGCCCGGTCGCGAACAGGTAAGCGGCGGCGGGTATCCACACCGCGCCGGGGCCCACCACTGGAATCACGGACGCCACCACCGCCGCCACGCCCAGCAGAATGGCCGACGAAAATCCCACGATCAGGAACCCGACGGAAACCAGCACGCCCTGGATCAGTCCCACCGCCACCATGGCATAGACGTTGGCCACGATGGTGTCGCGGACGGTGTGGAACAAGCGGGCGGCATGTTCGGGAGCCAGCGGCATGACTTCGCTCAGGCGGCGGATCATGCTGGCACCGTCGCGCAGAAAGAAAAAAACTGCGAACAGGCAGAGCAGCGTGTTCCCCAGCAGGCTGAGAGCGTTACCCAGGACCGCGGCTCCGAAACGAAACAGCAGCACGCTGGCTTGTTCGACTTTCGACGAAATCTGTTGACGCAGATCGAAGCCCGACAGGTCAATGTAGCGGCCCGCGAACTCAATTGGACGCTGCAACGTCTTCAGCGCAAGGGCAGTCAAGCCGCCTTGCTCCGCGCTGCGCTGCGACAGGAAGTTGGCTGCCAGCACCGCTTCGGAGCCGGCCTTGAATAAAATCGCGGCGGCGGGAATGCCGGCTACCAGAACCAGCAGCAGCAAGGTCGCGACTGCAGCTCGTGCCGGTGAACTATTCTTGGCGGCGATGCGTTGATAGACGGGATAACAGGCCACCGCCAGAATCACCGCAAACGCCAGCGGCCGGAAAAAAGGCTCCGTCAGCAGGTAGGCCGCCGGGGCCAGCAGCACCAGCAGGACGAAAAGAAAAATCAGGCTAGGGTTTTTCCACATAGGGTCGTCTCGGCCAGCGAACCTCATTGTAGCGCTGGCGCACTTTCCACGGCGGTTTCGCGCTATTCTGCTCGTAACTTGTTGATAATGTCTGTAAAGTGTTGAAAACTAAGAGAAAATCGACGGCATCATTCCGGAAGCGGCTAAGGAGGGCCGATCTGGATAGCGAAAAGACGGACCACGCGCCTCCCGTAGGATGGCCCTAGATTGCGCACAGGAGGCCGTGGTGAGCTTTCGAGGGTCCGGGTGGCACTTTGGGTCATCCGGCAAGTTTGCGTGCCTCAGGGCGCGTTTAAGCGCCAGTATGCAAAAAGTTGCACACTTTCTCGGCCGCTGCAATTTCTACCAGAGGTCTCAGCCGCCCTCCGGCTTTGCTGAATCCCAGGACTTCAGGTCAATTCCGTCCCACCCAGCTTGCGCAGGGCAAAGGCATACGCGCCGATGGCTACCGCCTGACTCGTGCCCAGGCGCGAGATGCCCACCGCAGTGCGGCGAAGCGGATCGAACGTGATTTTACGCTGCGAACCCTTGCCTGAACCCTTGTTGGAATCGGGGACGGGAACTTCGCGAACCTCGCCGCGCAAGAAGTGTTCGAGTTGCGACGGGTCTTCAAGATTAAATACGCGCGAGGCCAGGCGCGGGAGATTATCGCTGCGGCCGGCGTAGGGAGCATTCATGGCAGTGACCAGCGCGGGCAGGAACAGCGGCCACGCGGCGGAGATGCCACCTCCAATGACGGCGAGGCCATCCAGCAGAGTAAGAGCTTGCGCCATGGCGTCGCCAGCAACTTCACCAAGATTGCGGAAGGCGGTGAGGGCGGCGTCGCGGTGGCCGGCGGCGCGGCCCATGCCGATTTCGAAAATCTTTTTCGGTTCTGGCGCAGACTCAAAAGGGATGCCCGCTTCAGCGGCATACACTCGGCGCACGGCGCGAATGCATGCTCCTTCCTCGGCGTTGATGGCGGGATTCAGTTGGTTGCGCAGCAGCCAGGCTTCGCCGGCAGCGGAGTTGTCGCCGAGGTACAACTCGCCGTTGTGCGCGATGCCGGCGCCAAATCCTGTGCCCAGAGTGACGCCAAACAAATTGTAATAGCGCTTGGGACTGCCCGCTTGCTCCAGCAACCCGTTGACGTAGGGAAGGAATCCGGCGATGGCTTCGCCGAAAACGAAAAGGTCGCCGTCGTTGTTGATGAACACTGGAATGCCGAAGCGATCTTGCAGAATGGGGCCGAGCGCAACGTCGCCTGCGAAGGCGGGAAAATCTTGCAGGTGGCTGATGATGCCGCAGGTGTAATCGGCGGGGCCGGGAAAGGCAAAGCTGATGGCGACGGGACCTGCCGGGAGTGCCTGCCGCATCTCGTCGAAGCCCGCGATGATGTTGGCGAGGCACAGGTCGAGATCTTCTGGGTTGGTGGGGCGAGAGACGGGACCGAAAATCAGCTGGTGGCCGCGGACGGCGCAAAACTTCAGGCCGGTGCGTCCGGCATCGAGCGTCATCACAATGCGAGGGTCGGAGTGGATGGTCATGATAGCGAGCGGGCCGGTAAGCTTGGCGGCCCGCAGAGGTAGGCTATCAGTTCTGGTGCGGCGGTGGGGTA
>JANYBT010000056.1 GCA_025360645.1 Acidobacteriaceae bacterium
AACTTTCCCAAAACTGGGAATGTTTTGCCCACCTAAGAATCTTCTAATGGTTCTCTCATCTCCTTCTAACCTTCTCCGCCTTTAATCGGTAACATGACCAGCGCAGCCATCCTTCCTCAGTGCACCGGAGTTCTGATCGCCAGCCCCAACGACATGCTGCGCGAGCGGGTGCGGCAAAATCTGCCGGAGCGGGACTGCCGGGTGCAACAGGCCACCGGCGGGGCCGACGCTCTGGTGAAGCTGGAGACCGGCGACTGGCAGGTGCTGTATCTCGACCGCCGCCTGCCCGATCTGGACGCCGAAGAACTGATGGCGACGATTCGGCAGCGCTTTCCCGGAATTGAAGTGGTGATGGTGGATTCCGACAGCGGCCAGGACTTCGGACTGCCGCTACGGAAGCGGACGGCAAAACTGGAAGTGGTGGCGCCGGTGCGGCGTGCGAGCCCAGAGCAAGCAGAAGCACGTCCCGCGGGAATCGACCCGTTGCCGGGAATGATTGGTGACGCGCCGGCCATGCAGCGTGTGTATCGCCTGACCCGGCTGGTGGCGCAGCGCACCACCACGGTGTTGATCACGGGCGAGACCGGGACCGGCAAAGAACTGGTGGCGCGGGCCATTCATGAATTGAGCCCGAGAGCGGGACGGCCGTTCGCGGTGGTGAATTGCGCGGCGATTCCCGAGGCGCTGCTGGAGTCGGAATTGTTTGGCCACGTCCGGGGAGCCTTTACCGGGGCAGTGCAATCGCACGTCGGACGAATTCAGGCGGCGCAGGGGGGCACCCTGTTTCTCGATGAGATTGGCGAGATGCCACTCGGGATGCAGGCCAAGCTGTTGCGTTTTCTGGAGCAGAAAGAAGTGCAGCGCCTGGGGAGTTGCGAGACCGTGCGGGTGGATGTGCGGGTGGTGGCGGCGACCAATGCGTCGCTGCCCCAGCTGGTGAAGCAGGGCAAGTTTCGCGCCGACCTGTACTTCCGGCTAGCCGCGTTTCCCATCGCTTTGCCAACGCTGGCCGAGCGCAGACAGGACATCATCGCGCTGGCCGAGCATGGCCTGGAAAAACTGGCCGATGGCGCGCGGGTCCCGGCTTTGACCGCCGATGCCATGCGGGGGCTGCTGGAGCAGGCGTGGCCGGGCAATGTGCGCGAGCTGCAGTATGTGATGGAGCGGGCGCTGATTCTGGCGGAGGGAAGCGCGGAGATCAGGCCGGAGCATTTGTACTTTGGTCCCGCCGGGGACGCGCCCTTTGGTGCGAGCGACTTGGATAGTTAAGCGATTTCTCAGTTAAATCGAACGGAGATGGACAAGATCTTGCAGCGATGAGGTTCGAAGCTATGTCCACGGTATTGACAGCACCGGTCCACGAGTTGTCGCAAGCGTTTTCCAGCTTCGCCGAAGTGGCGGGATCGCTGGAGCGCTCCTACGGCCAACTGCAAACCGAAGTGGCGCAGTTGCGGCGGGAACTGGATGCCGCCAATCGCGATCTGGACCGGGAGCGGGAACGGTTGCGGCGGCAGCAGGCGATGGTGGAGATGTCGGCGGTGCTGGCGCATGAAATTCGTAATCCGCTGGGCAGCATGGAGCTGTTTGCCGGATTGCTGGCGGAATCCGCGCTCGACCGCGACAGCCGCAGTTGGGTGGAGCACTTGCAGGCGGGGCTGCGCACTCTGGCGGCGACGGTGAACAACGTCCTGCACCTGGACCGGCTGCCGCGGGCGCAGATGTCGCCCACCGATTTCGGAGAGCTTTTAGGCTGGGCGCAAGGATTCTTACAGCCGCTGGCCAGGCAGTCGCGGGTGCAACTCGAAGTGGTCAACCGCTGGCAAGGGATGCAAGGGAGCGCGGACCGGCATTGCCTGGAACAGGTGGTGTTGAACCTCGCCCTCAACGCCTTCCGCTCGATGCCCGGCGGCGGCTGGCTGAGATTGCGGGGCCGGCGCAGCGGGGACGGGTCGGCGGCGGAACTGGAAGTGATCGACAGCGGGCCGGGGATCGCGCCGGAAAACTTGCAGCGGGTGTTTGAAGCGGGCTTCAGCACCCGTCCGGGAAGTCCGGGGCTGGGCCTGGCGGTGTGCCGCGAGGTGGTGGAGCAACATGGGGGAACGATTACGGTCGAGAGCCGTCCGGGACGGGGAGCGCGATTCCTGGTGCGCCTGCCTTTGTTCCACTCGGCCAACCAGGCCAGGGAGAACGCATGTTGAACCGGGTGTTGGTGGCGGACG
Source organism: Acidobacteriaceae bacterium (assembly GCA_025360645.1). Lineage (GTDB taxonomy): Bacteria > Acidobacteriota > Terriglobia > Terriglobales > Acidobacteriaceae > JANYBT01. The sequence continues at coordinate 2,220 of JANYBT010000056.1, forward strand.
ACGATGCCGGAATGCGGGCGGCGCTGGAAGCGCGCTTTCTGCGCCGGGGATGGAATGTGGATACGGCCGCCGGAGCCGAAGAAGCGGTGACCCGGTTCCGGCGGGCGCGCTATCCCCTGGTGATCACGGACATCCGCATGCCGGATGGCGACGGATTTGGAGTGATGCGCCAGGTGCGGGCGATGGCGCCCCAGACTGCGGTGATTCTGCTGACCGCATTCGCCAACGTTCCCGACGCGGTGGAGGCAATGAAGAGCGGCGCTTGCGACTATCTGGTGAAGCCGGTGTGCTTCGAGCAGTTGGAACAGGCGATGGAACGGGTGATGCGGGCGGCGCATCCTGAGGTCCGGGAGCGGGACGAGATGGTGGGTCAATCGGCGGCTTGGCGGCGGGCCTGTGAACTGGCGGGGCAAGCCGCGGTGAGCGATGCCGACATTCTGATTGAAGCCGAGAGCGGTACCGGCAAAGAGCTGGTGGCGCGGATGATTCACCGGCTCAGTCCGCGGCGCAAGGGGCCCTTTGTCGCCGTCAATTGCGCCGCCTTTCCCGAGAGCCTGCTGGAGAGCGAGCTGTTCGGCTACGCCAAGGGCGCGTTCACCGGGGCGGTGGCGGCCAAGCCGGGGAAATTCGAATTGGCGGATGGCGGCACCCTGCTGCTGGATGAAGTGGGCGAGATGCCGCTGGTGCTGCAACCAAAATTGTTGCGCGCGCTGCAGGAACGGGAGTTCGACCGGCTGGGATCGATCGAGAGCGTGAAGGTGGACATCCGGGTGATTGCCACCACCAACCAGCCGCTGCAAGCGATGGTGAAGGCGGGACAGTTTCGGGCGGACCTGTATTACCGGCTGAACGTGATTCCACTGGCGCTGCCGGCGCTGCGCGAACGGCGGGAAGATATCGCCGAACTGGCGGGACATTTTGCCGTCCTGTACACCCCTGCGGGAAAGTGCATTCGGCTGTCGCCGGAATTTCTGGCCGGGCTGGGGCAACACGCCTGGCCGGGAAACGTGCGCGAGCTGGGAAATTTCATTCGCCGGGTGGTGGCGCTTTCCTCCGCGTCCGACATTGGGCCGGAGGCGCTGGCGGGACTGGGGCCGATCCCTGCAGCGGCCAAACTGTCGGACACTCTGCGCGCGGGCATTTCCCTCGAAGAAGCCGAACGGCGGTTGCTGGAGATGACATTGGCTTCGACCGGAGGTAACCGCTCGCGCGCGGCCGAAATGCTGGGCGTCAGTTTGCGGACGGTGCGCAACAAAGTGCGCGACTATGGGCTGCCATCGTGGAGGAGCTATGCCGCTGAATAGTATCGACACCCCGCTGCTGGCCAGCCTGGGACGGTTTTTGGATGTGAGTGCGTTCCGACAGGGCGTGATTGCCGCGAACCTGGCCAACGTGGACACGCCGGGCTACCGGGCGCGCGACATCAACTTCCGCAGGGAACTGGAGCGGGCCGGGGGAGACAGCGAGTTGCCGCCGCTGGTGCACGAGGTGGCGGGGCTGATGGAACGGCCGGACGGCAACAACGTCAGCGTCGAGCGCGAGGGCCTGCTGATGGCGCAGAACCAACTCAAGTTTCAGGCCGGTATCCAGTTGCTGCGCCTCGAATTCCGGCGGCTGTCCACAGCCATCCGCGAAGGCAAATAGAAGGAGAACGGACCATGAATTTATTCGGCATGCTGGAGATGAGCGGAGCGGCGCTGGGAGCGGAGCGGATGCGGGCCGAGATCGTGACTGCGAATATGGCCAATGCGCAGGTGACGCGCACCGAGGAAGGCGGGCCCTACCGCCGCAAGATGGTGGTGTTCGCGGAGCGGCGGGTGCCGCACTTCAGTCTGGCCCTGGCCGGGGCGGCGGGGACAGCGGCAGAAGGAGTGCGGGTGACCCAGATTGTGACCAGCAATGCAGCGCCGCTGCAACGCTATGAGCCGGGGCATCCCGATGCGGACGCGCGCGGGTTCGTAGCCTATCCCAACATCGATCCAATGGAAGAGATGACCGATCTGTTGGGGGCGTCGCGGGCTTACGAGCTGAACGCGTCGGCCATCCAGACCGCCAAAGCCATGATCCAGCAGTCGCTGGACCTGTTGCGATAAGCAGAGAAGGAGTTGCCATGAACCAAGCGATCTCGTCCATTCGAATTCTTCCGGCGGAGATGGAAGTTGGGCGTCCCGCGGCGGGAGGAGGGAAATCGGAATTTCTGAACACCCTGCACAGCGCCATGGACCAGGTGGAGGGCTTGCAGAGCGAGGCGCAGGGCAAAGTGACGGAGATGCTGGCGGGCAATGGCATGGATGTGCATCAGGCCATGATTGCGGTGGAGAAAGCGGACTTGTCGTTCCAACTGATGATGCAGGTGCGGAACAAGATCGTGGAAGCGTACCAGGAAGTGGCGCGGATGCAGTTTTAGGGGTTTCCAGGTTCAAGTGTTGAACAGTTGAACGGTTGAACGTTTCACCATTAGGGAGCAAGGCGTGGCGGAAACCAAATCCATGCAGCGGGCGGCGGACCAGATCACAGTCTTCTGGCGCGGGCTGACGGCGCAGCAAAAGTGGTTGATGGGCGGCGGGGTGGCGCTGGTGGCGGCGACCCTTTGGGTGTTTGTGGGGCTGCTGGGGACCCCCAAGTACGCGACGCTCTATTCCGGGCTGCGTCCGGAGGAGGCCCAGGCCATGGGAAGCCGGCTGGCGGCCAAGAATCTGGCGTACCAGTTGTCGTCCGATGGCTCGAGCGTGCTGGTGCCGGTGGAGAAGCTGGACGCAAGCCGTCTGGAAACCGCGGCCCAGGGGCTGCCGCGCAACGCGCGCCTGGGGTTTGAGCTGTTTGACACCCCGAACTGGGCGGGCAGCGACTTCACCGAGCGGGTGAACTATCAGCGCGCTCTCGAAGGCGAGCTGGAACGCACTCTGCAGACGCTGCACGACGTGGAAACAGTGCGGGTGCATCTGGTGCTGCCGCGGGAGTCGGTGTTCACCGAGCAGGAGCACGAAGCCAAGGCCGCGGTCATCGTCAAGACCCGCGGCGGACGCTTGCCCGAAGAGGCCCAGCGCGGCATTCCGCAACTGGTGGCGAGCGCGGTCGACCGGCTGCGTCCGGAGAACGTGACCGTGGTGGACGCGGACAGCAACGCCTCGCTGACCTCGCCGAAGGGCACGGGCGGAGGCGCGGGCACGCCCGATGAAGAACTGGCGCAGACCCTGGTCGCGACGTTGGGACCGGTGGTGGGATCCGACCAGGTGCGGGCTAGCGTGCACGTGGAATATGACCTGAGCAGCAGCGAAAACACCGAAGAGACTTACGATCCCAAGGCCGCGGTCCCCCTCACTACGCAGCGTTCGGAAGAAAATTCAGGAGGCCGGAGCGCGGGGGGAATTCCGGGCACCGCGTCCAATGTGCCGGGGACCACCGCGGGGACCACGGCGGCGCTGGCTGCGGATGCGGAATCGCAAGGGTCGCGGACCGAGACTTCCACTTATGCGGTGAGCAAGAGCGTGCGCCATATGGTGCAGCCAGCGGGCCGGGTCAAGCGCATGGCCGCGGCGGTGCTGGTGGACGATGCGGTGGAGTGGAAAGACGAAAACGGGAAGCGCGTGGCCAGTCGGCGCAAACGCACCGCCGAGGAGATGAAAGACCTGGAGAAGCTGGCCCGCGCCGCGATTGGCGTGGATGAGCAGCGCGGGGACTTGCTGGCGGTGGAGAATCTGTCGTTCCAGACCACGCCGCCCGAGACGCAGTCGGCGGTTGGACGGGCGGAGAAAATACAGAACGCGCTGCGGCCATGGCTGGGGACGCTGCGGTATGGCGGAGTGGTGCTGCTGTTTCTGGTGGTGTACGGGCTGGTGTTGCGTCCGGTGAAAAAACAGGTGCTCACCGCGTTGCGGGAGTTGCCGGCGCGGATCGGCAAGAGCGCCGGCCCAGCTGCGGCAGAGAGCGGGCTGATGCTGGAGGGCGCGGGCCTCGAGGCCCTGGGCGGGGGAGACGAGTCGCGACGGGCGGCCTTGCTGAAACGGCAACTCACCGAAAGAGTGCAGCAGGAGCCGGAGTTGGCGAACCGCCTGGTACAGAGGTGGATCCGGGAGACCCGATGACGGCACGGGCAGCGAGCGCGAGCGGATTGCAGAAGGCGGCGATCCTGATGGTGATGCTGGGAGAAGATGCGGCCAGCCCCATTTGCCGCAGCCTGGCAGAGACAGATTTGCGGCGCCTGGCGCAGGAAATCGCGGGGTTGCCGGAATTGTCGCCGGCGGCCGCCAGCAGCGTGCTGGAAGAGTTCCACCGGCTGGCCCGGAGCCAGAGCCGGGTGGCGCAGGGAGGGGTGGAGTTTGCGCGCAAGTTGCTGGCCAGGAGCTGTGGCGAAGAGGTTGCGCGGCAATGGCTCAACCCGGCCTCCGCGGCGGGGGCCGCGGTCCCGGCGGAGGTGCTGCGCCAGGCGGACCCGCAGCAACTGGCCAAGTTTCTGGCCCTGGAACATCCTCAGACCGTGGCCTTGACCCTGGCCCATCTGGACCCAAAACAGGCGGCGGGACTGCTGTTGCGCCTGCCCGACGCGGCGCGGGCGGAGGCGGTGAAGCGGCTGGCACAGTTACGCCAGTTTTCTCCCGAAGTGGCGCAGAAGGTAGCGGCAGTGCTGCAACGCAAGTTGCAGACACTGGGAGAGCAGCACCGGCGCTCCTATGCCGGCTTCCAGGGAGTGGCCGACCTGATGAACCAGCTGGATCCGGTCTCCAGCAAATCCATTCTGGAAATGATTGAGGGCGAGGATCCGAGCCTGGCGCTGGCCATCCGCAACCTGATGTTTACCTTCGAAGACCTGCTGACGGTGCCCGAGATCGGCATCCGCGAGTTGCTGGGGGCGCTGGATAAGAAGACGCTGACCCTGGCGCTGCGGGGCGCGTCGGAGGAACTGAAGCATCTGGTGTTCAAGTCCATGTCGTCGCGTGCGGTGGAGATGCTGAAGGAAGACATGGAAGTGCTGGGGCCGGTGCGGGCGCGGGAAGTGCAGGCGGCGCAGCGGGAAGTGATTGAAGTGGCGCGCCGGCTGGAAGCCGACGGCAAACTGATGTTGAGTGCGGAGGGGGACGATGAGTTGCTCGTCTAGTGCGGTGGCGCGGGCGCGCGAGGCGGCGCGACCCTACGTGTATCCGGAAGCCCGGGCCGAGGGCAGCCGGGAAGGGCCAGCGGGGCCATCGCTGGAGGAGTGCGAACAACGCGCTCACCAGCAGGGGCGGAGCGAGGGCCGCAGCGAAGCCGCTGAAACCTATTCCCTGGCCTTGCAAAGCGAGCGTGCGGCGGTGGGCGAGGCGCTGCGCGAATTTGCCCGGCACCGGGAGAAATATTTTCAGCAGGTCGAGACCGAAGTGGTGCAACTGGCGCTGGCGGTGGCGCGCAAGATCCTGCACCGGGAGGCACAAGTGGATCCCATGGCGCTGGCCGGTATTGCGCGGATCACGCTGGACCAGTTGCAGGCAGGTACCACGGTGACGGTGCGGGTGCATCCGCAGCAAGCGGCAGAATGGCGGCACTATTTTGCCTGCCAGGAAGACGATCGCAGGTTGGCCGAGGTGAAGGAAGACGCTTCGGTTGCGGTCGAGGGTTGCGTGCTGGAAACCTCGGTGGGCAGCGTGGAGCTGGGCTTTGCGGTGCAGTTTAAAGAGATTGAGACGGGGCTGCTGGATTTGTTGGCGCAGCGTCCGGCGGGCGGCTAAGAAAACCATGACGGCGTTGCTGCATCCCTACTTCGAGCATCTGGCAGCCTGCTCCGGCCTGCGCTGGCAGGGCAGCGTCACCAAAGTGGTGGGGCAGATGGTGGAATCGCAGGGGCCGTTCTGTTCGGTGGGCGAAGAATGTGCGGTGCTGGGGGAAACCGGCGAGAAGGTGCGGGGAGAGATTGTGGGCTTTCGCGGCGCGACCGTGCTGGCGATGCCGTTGCAGCGTCCGGGGGGGATCCGCTATGGCGACCGGGTGGTGACCTGGGGAGGGCGGCCGCGGCTGCGGGTGGGGGAGGAGTTGCTGGGGCGGGTGATCGACGGCGCGGGAATCCCGCTCGATGGAGGCGACGGGTTTACCGGGCGGGAGTATCGCGGGTTGGATGCGGATCCCCCGCTGGCTTTGCAGAGGACCCCGATCCAGGAGCCGCTGAGCTGCGGGATTCGGGCAGTGGATGCGTTTCTGACCTGTGGGCGAGGACAGCGGGTGGGCATTTTTGGCGGTAGCGGAGTGGGCAAGAGCACGCTGATTGGAATGATGGCGCGCAATACCAGCGCGGATCTGACCGTGCTGGGGCTGGTGGGAGAGCGGGGGCGGGAAGTCAACGAATTTCTGGCCACCCTGGGCGAGCAAGGGCGGCGGCGCTCGGTGGTGGTGGTTTCGACCTCCGACCAGTCGCCGCTGTTGCGCATTCGGGCGGCGCTCGCGGCCACGACGGTGGCGGAATATTTTTGTGCGCGAGGAAAACAGGTTCTGCTGGTGGTGGACTCGCTGACCCGGTTGGGGATGGCGCAGCGCGAAATTGGGTTGGCGGCGGGCGAGCCGCCGACTGCGAAAGGCTATACGCCTTCGGTGTTTTCCATGCTGGCGCGTTTACTGGAACGCGCCGGACGTTTTCGCCAAGGCAGCATCACCGGGTTCTATACCGTGCTGATGGAAGGCGACGATCTGCAGGACCCGCTGGTGGATGGAGCGCGGGCGTTGCTGGATGGACACATTGTGCTTGACCGCAAGTTGGCGGCGCAGAACCACTATCCCGCGATAGCGGTGCTGGACAGTGTGAGCCGCATCATGCCGGCGGTGACCTCGCCCGAGCATCTGGCGAAAGTCCAAGACTTGCGGCGATTGCTGGCGGCCTACACGGCGTCGCAAGACCTGATCCGGATCGGGGCGTACCAGAAGGGCGGCGATGCCGAGCTGGACCGGGCGCTCGCGGTGTTGCCGCAACTGAACCAGCTGCTGATGCAGACGTCCGGCGAGCAGGCTCCTCTGGAAGACACGGTGGCGCGGCTGTTGGCCTTGGCGGGGTAAACCATGACCTTCCATTTCTCGCTTGCGCCTTTGCTGCGCTTGCGGCGGAGCCTGGAACATCAGAGCGAGCTAGCGTTGCAAGCCGCGAGCCTGGAGTTAGGGCGGGCGCAGCAGGAATTGCGGGAAGGGGAAGCCTGTCTGCAGGGTTCGCGGCGGGCGGCAAGGCAGACCCTGCAGCGGGGCAGCCATGGGGCCGAGATGCAGTTTGAGGCTGGCTGCGAGAGAGTGTTGCGCGACTACTGTGAGACCCTGCGAAATCAGATGGTGGCGCTGCAAGCCACGCGAGACCAGCGAACGGCGGAATTTCAGCAAGCCCATGGGGAGCGGGAGACGTTGGAAAGCCTGCGGGAACACGAATTCGAAACTTTCCGCGCCCAGGAATTGCGGCGCGAGCAGAGGGAGCTGGATGAAGCCCATCTGTTACGGCTGTGGGCAAGCTGCTTGGAACCAGCGCTGTCTCCGATTGCCTAGCCTCTCGGCAGCGGTTGCCTACCCGCGAGAGACGAGGGCTCCCGGTCCGTCCCGCCCGCCAAACCCAACCTGCAAGCGGCTCAATGACTTACGCGGAATCTGGACCGTGCGCTCCGGTGGCCACGGTTTGGCCCCGCCAGTGCAGGGAGTGAAGCTGAGAAGCCGCTATGCAGATTCCATCGGTTGAAAGCGGAAAGAACTTGAGCGCGGTGAAGGCGGCGGGACCGGGGAGTGGCTTTCTGTCCGTGCTGGAGAACGCGGTGGCCGCGGCGACCCCGGAGAGTGGAAAGACGAGTGTGGTGAAAACCAGCGCGGAGGCTGGCGGAATTCCGGTGATAAGCAAGCCGGAATCGAAGCCTGGGGTAGCGGCGGGCCAGGCAGGCGATAGCGTGTCCAAGGCAGAGAAGGACGATGCGGAAGAGCCAACCTTGGTTGCGGTGCCCATGGTTGTGCTTTCCGTTCCGGTAATCCTACCCGCGGGTTCTGCGCCAGCGCTGCAGGATCTGGCAGCCCCAGCCGAGGCAGCAACTCAGGGCGCAGTACCGCTGGGCGGGAACCCTGGCAAGGCACCAGCGCCGAACCCAGCGGGAGCGAACTCCGAATTGGATCGGCTCACCACGAACATCCCGGGAAGCGACACTAACGACCTGGGGCTGGCGCAGGAAAGCGTACTCCAGTCAGGGGTAAGCCACCCCGCTAAGACGCAGACGCCGGATCTTACGACGGCAAGCAAACCGGCAGAGGGACGGGATCATCCGGCGCTTCCGGAGCTGCAAAACAATCAGCCAGAATCGGCCTTCGCTGCATCGGGACGGGCGAAAGAAACCGCTTCTCCCACTCCAGCGTTGACCCCGGCTGCAGCGGCGATCACAGCTGGCGAGGCGTGGCCAGCCGCTTGGAGTGCAGCGCTCGAGAATGCCAGCGGGCACCAGGGTGGAAAGCGCGAGAACGCGGCAAAGGAGAACACAGAGCCGACCCTCGCGAGACCGCCAGCAAGTAGAGCCGTGGCGGGGGAAGCCAAGGCGGTGGCGGGTGGCCCGCTGGGGACGGCTCGGCCGGCCCCAGAGAACCAGCCGGGAGAAGCGATGCCGAAATCGGCAAAAGACTCCGCTCCCAAGAGCGAGAATGCGCAGCCGGTTGCGAGCGCGACCGCGGTGCACTCCGCGCCCGGGGACGCTCCCGTTCCCGCCGCCAGCCCCTCGCGAACCAGCGAACTCCCGTCCGGAGCAGTCGAGGGAATGCCGGCGGAGCGGACACTCTCACCCTCCGCGGGCCAGATTCTGGATGCCGTGCCGCCCCTGGAGAGCGTCGCGGCGCCTGTGACCGCCTCCCACTGGGCGCGTGCGGCGCAGGCCGAGATGAATATCGATCTGCATACTTCCGCCTTTGGCAACGTCGAGGTACACACCTCGGTGCGGGGCAATCAGGTGGGGATTCTGGTGAGCAGCGAGAGGGGCGGGCTGCAGCCGCTGCTGTCGACAGAATTGCCGATCATGGAAGCGAGTTTGCGCCGCGCCGATCTGCACCTGGAGAGTGTGCGCATGGTGGAGACAGGAAACGGGGACAGTGCGGGGATGCAGATGGGAAGCGAGCAGCATCCGCGAGACGGGCGGGCTCAGCCTGGGGGGAGGAACCAGCCGCAGTGGCCCCAGCCGATTTTGGGTGGGCCACCCCTTGCAAGCGAGGAACCGCAGCTTCTAGCGACGCGCCCGAGCTGGGGGAGATTGAGCATTCACGCGTAGGAACGCGAGAGGAGCAGCACCATGAACCTTGGACAGATGCCAGCGGTGGCAGCGCAGCAGACGACCGGGACGACGACGACCCCATCGCCTACCACGGGACAGGCCATGAGCGACACCTTCCTGCAATTGCTGGTGGCGCAACTCAAGAGCCAGAGTCCGATCGATCCGGTGGATCCCAATCAATTCATTGGGCAACTGGCGCAATTCAACAGCTTGAGCGAACTGATTCGCATCCGGGAGATCTTGCAGGGGGTCCCGGCCAAAACCGCGGCGAATGGCGCGGTCAAAACTTCTTAAGGAGAACACCATGCCGGTATTTTCGATTCCACTTTCGGGGCTGACGGCGAGTTCGATCGCGCTGTCCACCATCGCCAACAACCTGGCCAACCTGAACACGGTGGGCTACAAAGAGACGCGGGTGCTGTTCCGCGATTTGTTTTATCAGACGCTGGGCTCGAACGGTGCAGGAGACCCGTTGCAGCAGGGGGCGGGCACGGCGATCAGCGCCATGCCGTCCATGTTCACCCAGGGCAACATCGATCCCAGCGGGGTGGCGACGGATGTGGCCATCACCGGCGAGGGCTTGTTTGTGACCCAGAAGGATGGCGTGGTGTCGTACACCCGGGCGGGAAATTTCGAGGTGGACAAGAGCGCGCAACTGGTGACTGCCGAGGGCGCGCAGGTGATGGGGTATCCGGCGGTGAATGGGGCGATCAGCCGCGGCCAAGGGCTGGCGCCGCTGGTGTTGGGGACGGGCACCATCAGTCCCGCGGTGGCCACCGGCAACGTGCAGGTGCGGACCAACCTGAATGCGGCGGCCAGTGTAGGCGACAGCTATTCGACCCCGCTGACGGTGTACGACTCGCTGGGCGCCAGTCACGTGCTGAAGTTCACCTTCACCAAGGCGGCGGCGAACCAGTGGGGGTATGCGATTACGATTCCGGCGGCGGACGTGGGCGGGACGGGGGCGGCCACCTCGATCGGCAGCGGGACCTTGAGCTTTGATGGGAGTGGAAACCTGACCTCTCCTGTGGCGGATGTTGCGGGCATCGCGGTGAGCGGGTTGGCGGACGGCGCGTCCAGCATGTCGTTCAACTGGAAGCTGTATGACGGCAGCAGCGGGCTGTTGACTCAGGTGGCGGCGCCCAGCAGCACGGTGTCGAGCTTGCAGGACGGCAGCGGCAGCGGGGCGCTGGTGAGCTTTGCCATCGGAGCGGATGGCACCATCACCGGCACCTTCAGCAACGACAAGACTGCCGTGCTGGGACAACTGGCGCTGGCCAAGTTCGGCAACGTGGAAGGGCTGTTGCGCAGCGGGCGAAACAGCTTCATCGCGACCCTGGCTTCGGGCGACGCCGTGATTGGGGCGGCGGGCACGGGAGGGCGGGGATCGCTTTCGGGCGGGGCGCTGGAGCTGTCGAATGTGGACATCGCCAAGGAATTCGCGGCGCTGATTGTGGCGCAGCGGGGATTCCAGGCCAATGCCCGGGTGGTCACGACGTTTGACGAAATCACTCAGGACACCATCAACCTGAAGCGGTAAGCTTGGCCGGGGCCGCGCCGCAGGGAGCGGCCCGGGCTGAGACTGCTTTCATGAGAGCGCTCTCATCGGGCGGCCGAGGCCGCGCGTCCGGACGTGTACCGCACTGCGAAGGGCGTTTTCCGCCGCTAGCACACTCGCTTCCCCCACCTTTGGTAACCCTCCCCCGTCTTCCGTCGGCCCCCGTGTTGCATGAGTTACGGGGCAGGCACTGAGATGGCCACCTCACAAATGGCGCCGCGACCCGCTCCGGAGACTTCCGCTGTGGCCGACGTATGGGCCCATTTGCAGGATGTGCCCTGCGAGTTGACGGTGGAGATTCCGGCGCCGCAATTCAAGCTGGCGGACTGGCTGGGGCTGGGTCCGGGCTCGATTGTAAACACGCACTGGGCGGTGGGCCGGGAGATCCCGTTGCAAGTGAACGGGGTAGTGGTGGGATGGAGCGAATTTGACGTTTCCGCAGGGCATTTGGCGGTGCGGCTGACCGAGCTGGCGTGAAGGAGGAAGCATGAGCGAAACCGTGGCGGCGTGGTGGAAATGGCTGGGACGGGCGCGCCGGGGAGAGCGGCAATTGCAGTTGTGCGAGAGCTTGTCACTGGGAGAACACCGGTTTGTGGCGGTGATCCGGTGCCAGCAACAGCGCTTTCTGGTGGGCGGCACCGGCCACTCGATGGCGCTGCTGGCGGCGCTTCCGGAAATCCCGGAAACGGACAACCGATGAGGGTGGGAAGCATTTTGCGGGCGGCGAGTTGGGCGGTGCTGGTGGCAGGTCCAGCGGCGGCGTGGGCCAAACCGCAAGGCTGGTCCTCTCTGAACCAGTCGTTGAACCACTTGAGCGGAGGCACGGCGCCCTGGAACATCATGGTGCTGTTGACCTTGCTGACGCTGTTGCCAGCCCTGTTGCTTTCGATGACGCCGTTTGTGCGACTGCTGGTGGTGTTTCACTTTTTGCGCCAGGCCCTGGGGACACAGACGACGCCGAGCAACCAGACGCTGATTGGGCTGGCGCTGTTGTTGACCTATTTCCTGATGCAGCCGGTGGGAGTCGCCATTCAGCAACAAGCCCTGGTGCCGTTTGAGAACAACCAGGTGAGCGCGCTGGAGGCGGTGGCGCTGGGAGCGGGACCGCTGCGCCACTTCATGTTGAAGTACACCCGGGAAAAAGATTTGGGGCTGTTCCTCGAGCTGGCCAAGCAGCCGCGGCCGGGCCGGCCTGAGGACGTCCCTATGCGGATTGTCGCCCCCGCCTACCTGCTGTCGGAGTTGCATGCCGGATTTCAGATTGGGGCGGCGCTGTTCCTGCCGTTTCTGGTGATTGATCTGGTGGTGGCGGCGGTGACCACTTCGGTGGGCATGTTGCAGTTGCCGCCGGTGGTGATTTCCACGCCGCTGAAGATCCTGCTGTTCGTGATGGTGGACGGGTGGAACTTGCTGGTGGGTTCGTTGATGCGCAGTTTTTCCTGAGGAGCCGGAATGAGCGCAGAGCAAATTGTCGAGTTGATGAGGAAGACGCTGGAGATGGCGTTATGGCTGGGCGCGCCGCTGCTGGTGGTTGCGACCGTGGTGAGCCTGCTGATCAACATCGTGCAGGTGCTGACCTCGCTGCAGGAGGCGACCCTCTCGACGGTGCCGAAGCTGGCGGCGGTGGCGGTGGCGGCGCTGCTGTTGATGCCGTGGATGGTGAAGAAGCTGGGCGCATTCACGGTGGCGCTGCTTTCCGACTTTCACTGGATGCACTAAGGCAATGACGATCGAAACCCTGGGACCGATGCTGACCATGGGAGTGCTGACGGGAGCGCGGGTGAGCGGCGTGATGGTGTTCGCTCCGATGTTGAACAGTCCTGCGATCCCGGCCCGGGTGAAAGCCGTTCTGACTCTGGCCCTGACCTTTCTGCTGACGCCGTTGGGAAAGCCGCCAGGGCTTGCGGAGTTGACGCTGGCGGGTGGGGCGGGCGCGATCTTGAGCGAAATGCTGGTGGGGCTGCTGCTGGGATTGACTCTGCAGTTTGTGTTTGAGGCGGCCCAGTTTGCGGGACAGATTCTGGGCTTTCAGATGGGATATTCGCTGGCCAGCGTGTTCGATCCGCAGAGCCAGGCGGAGACGCCGGTGCTGGCCACGCTGAATCAGTTGGTGGTGCTGATGATTTTCCTGCACCTCAACGTGCATCACTGGCTGTTGCGCGGCCTGGCGCGCAGTGTGAGCTATGTGCCGCTGGGCAGCGCGACCTGGAAGGGGCCGGCGCTCCACGAGCTGTTGCGTTCGAGCGCGGGGCTGTGGCTGGCGGGAGTGCAGATCGCGGCGCCGGCTCTGGCGGCCACTCTGCTGGCCGATGTGGCATTGGGGTTTTTGGGAAAAGCGTCGCCGCAGTTGCCGGTTTTGTTCATCGGACTGCCGGTCAAGAGCATGTTGGGCATGGTGGTGCTGACGGGCGCGGTGGCCTACTGGCCGCGATTTTTTGAAAGCCATTTTCTGACCGCGATCGGCCAGGGAGAGCGGTTGCTGCAGTTGGTGCGTTAGAGATATGGGAAGCGACAACAAGACCGAGAAAGCGACCCCGCGGCGACGGCAGAAAGCGCGCGAAAAAGGACAAGTCACGCGCAGCCGGGACTTGATCGCAGCGGTTTCCGCGATGGGTGCGATTGTCGCGTTGGGAGTCCAGGCTCCAGGATTTGCCAAGGCCTGGCGAGGGTTCCTGCGATTTCTGCTGGACCAGGCGGCGACCTCGGAACTCCACACCCACTTGGGTGCGCCTGCCTATCCCGCGCTGTTTGGCGGGGTGGGGCTCACTCTGGCACTGGCGTGGGCGTTGGCGATGGGCGTGGCGGTGGCCCAGGGCGGGCTGGTGATGGCGCCGTCGGCCCTGGCCCCGCAACTATCGCGCTTGTCACCGGCGACCCGGGCCAAGCAGTTGTTTTCGATGAACGCGGTCAAAGGAGTGTTGAAGTCGCTGCTGCCCGCCTGCGCGCTGGTGGGCGTAGGAGTGAGCATCCTGCGGCGGGACTGGCAGACAGTGCTGGGACTGAGCGAACGGCAGTCCGCGGCGGTGATGGCGTTCGTGCTGGGCCGCGGTTTTGAGATTGCGTGGAAGTCGGCGCTGATCCTGCTGGCGTGGGCCGGGGTGGACTACCTGTTTGAGTGGCGCAAGAACGAAGGCGATCTGCGCATGAGCCGGCAGGAGTTGGTGGATGAATACAAGGAGAGCGAGGGCAATCCGGCGGTGAAGGGGCGGATCCGGCGGCTGCAGCGGCAGTTGCGGCGGCGGCGGATGCTGGAGGACGCCAAGCGGGCCAGCGTGGTGGTGACCAATCCGACGCAGTATGCGATTGCAATTGAATACACCACGGAAATGGGAGCGCCGGTGGTGGTAGCCAAGGGCAGAAACCTGTTGGCGACGCAGATCAAGGAAGTGGCGCGTTGGCAGGGCATCCCGCTGGTGGAGAACGTGCCGCTGGCGCATGCGTTGTATCGCGCGGTCGAGGTGGGGCAATCCATTCCGCCGAAACTTTATATCGTGGTGGCGGAAGTGTTGGCGGCCATTTACCGCGCCCAAGCCCGCGCCGCAGGAGGGCGATAGAGCATGGTCCGCAACTCCGTTTCGGATTGGATTGTGCCGGTGGCGGCGGTGGGGATGGTGTTCGTCATGCTGGTGCCGGTGCCGGCGATTCTGCTGGACCTGCTGCTGGCATTGAGCATCACGGCGTCGGTGCTGGTGTTGCTGTCGGCGATTCACATCCAGCGTCCCGCCCAGTTCTCGGTGTTCCCCAGCCTGCTGCTGTTGTTGACGCTGTTCCGCTTGTCGTTGAATCTGGCTTCGAGCCGGCGGATTCTGCTGCATGGCGGAGAAGGGGCGTCGGCCGCGGGGCGGGTGATTGAGGCTTTCGGACAGTTTGTGGTGGGGGGAAATTATGTGGTGGGGTTCGTGCTGTTCCTGGCCCTGATTGCGATTCAGTACATCGTAGTCAGCCACGGCGCGGTGCGGACGGCTGAAGTGACGGCGCGATTCACTCTCGATGCCCTACCCGGCAAGCAGATGGCGATTGATGCCGACCTGAATGCGGGCATGATTGATGAAGCGCAGGCGCGGGCGCGCCGCGAACAGGTGGCGCACGAAGCGGAATTCTATGGCGCGATGGACGGAGCGGCGCGCTTTAATCAGCGGGACGCGCTGGCCACAGTGCTGATTACGGCCATCAACATCGTCGCCGGGTTTCTGATTGGGGTGTTTCAACTCGATATCCCCTTTCGCGAGGCCCTGCAGACCTACACCGTGCTGACGGTGGGCGATGGACTGGTGACCATGATCCCCTCGCTGCTGGTGTCGATGGCGGGCGGCATGGTGGTGACCCGGGCCTCGTCCGACTTCACGCTGTCGCAGGATTTAGGCCGGCAATTGTTGTCGCGGCCGCGGCCGTTGTGGATTACCGCGGGAGTGATGCTGGCGTTGGCCGCGATTCCGGGCTTGCCAAAGGGGTCGTTCGTGCTGCTGGCCGCGGGAGCGGGAGTGCTGGCTTGGCGGGCGGGCAAGACGCTGGCTGCTACCGCAGTCTCAGAGACACCGGGCGAAGCGGGCAAGCCGAAGACGGGTTCGGAAGCGCTCGAAGACTTGCTGAAGCTGGACGAGCTGGGTCTGGAAGTTGGCTACGCGCTGGTGCCTCTGGTCGATGCCAACCAGGGGGGTCAATTGCTGGGCCGGGTGCGGGCGCTGCGCAACCATCTGGCGTTGCAGTTGGGTTTCGTGGTCCCGCCGGTGCATATCACCGATAACGTGCGGCTGAAACCGCGCGAGTATGTGATCGCCATGCGGGGGGTGGAAGTGGCGCGTTGGGAAATGCTGGACGACCAAATGCTGGCCATCAGTTCAGAGCTAGCGCTTCCGAAATTGCCAGGCACTCCGACGCAGGAACCGGCCTTTGGGGTGGCCGCGTTGTGGATCGCCAGGAATCTGGAGAGCCAGGCGTTGGCGCAGGGCTGCGCGGTGGTGGACCAGACTTCGGTGCTGGCCACCCATCTGGCGGAAGTGATCAAACAGCATGCCTATGAATTGCTGAGCCGGCAAGAGACCAAGCGGCTGCTGGACCGGCTGTCGGAGAGCCATCCCAAGCTGGTCGAGGAACTGGTGCCCAAGGTGCTGAGCCTGGGGGAAGTGCAGAAGGTGTTGCAGGCGTTGTTGCGGGAGCAGGTTTCGGTGCGCGATTTGCCGCTGATTCTGGAGGCCCTGCTGGAAGTGACGGGGAGCACAAAACATCCGGTGCTGCTGGTGGAGGCGGTGCGGCAAGCGTTGGGGCGGGCGCTGGTGCGTCCCCTGCTGAGCGACGACGGCGGCCTGCGGGTGCTGACCCTCGACGAGGAACTGGAAGAGCAGCTGGGACGGGGGTTCGATCCCAAGGGGAGTACGGGGCTGCAGCCGTCGTTGGCGCGGCGGATTCTGGAAGGGTTGCGGCAGCTGGCGGGAGAACAGGTGGCGGCGACCGCACCGGTGCTGCTGTGCTCGACGCCGGCGCGCTTTCACTTGCGGCGGATGCTGGAGCCATTTCTGCCCAAGGTGGTGGTGCTTTCGCCGCTGGAAATTCCGCCGCGGATCGCGGTGCAGTCGTTGGGAGTGGTGCGGTGATGCAGGCAAGGCAGGAACAGAGAGGACAAAGATGACGACCGAGATGCTGGAAGCGTATGCCGGAGTGCAGGACGAAGGGGAGCGGGAACGCATTCTGCTGGAGCAATTGCCGCAGGTGAAGTACATCGCGCGGCGGGTGCATGCGAGGCTGCCGCGGCACGTCCCGCTGGAAGACCTGGTGCATGCCGGAGTGGTGGGCCTGATTGATGCGCTGAACAAGTTTGATCCCGGCAAGCATGTGCAGTTTCCGTCCTACGCCAAGTTCCGCATCAAGGGCGCGATTCTGGACAGTCTGCGGGACCTGGACTGGAGTCCGCGGGAACTGCGGCGAAAGGGGCGGCGGGTGGAGGAAGCGTATCAACGCCTGTCGCAGCGCCTGGGACAGGTGCCCACCGAACCGGAGTTGGCGGCGGAGTTGGGAATGGAACTGGGGCAGTTGCAGGGGTTGCTGGGCGAGCTGGATGGGCTGGAGTTGGGCAGCCTGCACTTTGAGTCGCCGCGCGACGGCAAAGAGGAAGACCTGAGCGAGTCTCTGCCTGCGGCGCCAGAGGACACGCCCTACTTCCAGTGCCTGCGGGCGGAGATCAAGGAAGTGCTGGCTCGGGCCATCCGAGAACTGCCGGAAAAAGAGCAACAGGTGTTGTCGTTGTACTACTACGAGGAGCTGACCATGAAGGAAGTGGGGGCCGCATTGGGCATTGGAGAGTCGCGAGTATCGCAAATCCATTCTCTGGCCATGCTGCAATTGCGGGCGCGCTTGCGGCTCAAGTTGCCCGAAGCGGGCCAAGCGCTGCGGGCCCAGGCAGCGGGAGCGGGACGATGAGCGAAATGGATTCTTTTCTGGACGTGGAGTTGGCGGTGAGTCTGCGCTTTGGCGGACGCCGGATGCGGCTGGGAGAAGTGCTGGAGCTGGGCGCGGGCGCGGTGGTGGAACTGGACCGCGCGGTTGAGGCCCCGGTGGACTTGCTGCTGGAGGGCCGCGTGATTGCGCGCGGCGAAGTAGTGGTGCTGGACGGGAATTATGGGTTGCGGATCACCGAAGTGGTGGCAGCGGAGCCGGGCCGATGAGGCTGGGAGAAATTTTGCGGCAAGTTTCGCCGGCGCTGGTCCCGCCCTGGTTCGGGCTGCGCTGCGCCGATTCCGCCTGCGTGCGGGGAGGGGGTTGGGCAGGTCGGAGGAGTCGAGGTTTAAAAATGGAGGGCGACTGGTATTGCAGCGGGGAGTGTTTGGAAGCGGCGGTGCGGCAACGCTTATCGCGGCTGCAGCCTTGGACACCATTGCCGCGGTCCTACCGGGTGCCGCTCGGTTTGCTGCTGGTGGCGCGCGGACAGATCAGTTATCAGCAAGTGAGGCAAGGGCTGGAGGCGCAACGCCGGGCAGGCCGGGGACGGTTGGGCGAGTGGATGCAGGAACTGGGTCTGGCCCGGGAGGAAGAAGTGACGGCGGCGCTGGCGGCGCAGTGGGGATGTCCGGTCTTTCCTCTGGCTGGCAACCGGATTCCGGAGTGCGCGTCCTTGTTGCCGCTGGCTTTGATGGAGCGCTATGGGGTGTTGCCGGTGCATTATGCGGCTGGCCGCCGGGACTTGTATCTGGGGTGTGCGGAGCGGAGGGAACACTCGTTGTTCTATGCCGTGGAGCGGATGCTGGGGTGCCGCACTCATGCGGCGGTGGTGGGCGGAAAAGTCATGAAGGAAATTCTGGAGCGGCTGCATCAGGTCGCCCGGCCACGCGAACTGGTGTTCGGCAACGTGCGCGACCCGGCGGAACGGGCCCGCATCACGCGCAGTTATGCGCAACGGGTGGGTGCGGAAGAGGTGGCGTTGACCCAGGCGGCAGAACTGGTGTGGGTGCGGCTGAGTTCGGCGCAGGGGCCTACCGATTTGCTGTTCGGCAGCGAAGGCGTACGGGGATGAGGGACTCAAGCCCGGAGCCGGACCGGTCGATCTATGCAGTGCAACTTGCCTTGAGGAAGTTGGGCCTGTTCTTCCGCGCAGGCTGGAACAATTTTGCCGGGCGGCTTCGGCCTGCCCGGCAAAGTCTTCCCGTTGCTTTCCGCAGCGCAGGCAACTTCCGGCTTAGGTCGGTTTTTTTGCTCCCTTCGGTGACCATTCTTCCTCCTCTCTGTGGCGGTCCGCTTGCATGGCTGTTTCCCGGAGGATGTTCATGAATACCGGATCCTACGCAGCCTGTGCGGGATGGAAGGCGCAGGCCCAGGCGCTGGAAATAGTGGCGCACAATCTGGCCAATCTGAATACCAGCGGCTACCGGGCGCAGCAGGCGACTTTCCGCTCGCTGGTGGTGGCGCGCACCGGCGGTTTGAGCGCGATGAACCGGGCAGCCAACCAGTTTGGCGTGTTGAGCGGTGCGCGCCTGGACCTCTCGGCCGGCAACCTGGAAAAGACCGGCAACCCGCTCGATCTGGCGATTGAGGGGAGCGGCTATTTCGTCCTGCAAACCCCGCGCGGTACGGTTTACAGCCGCAACGGCGGCTTTCAGATTTCGCGAGAGGGGAAGCTGGTGAATGGAAGCGGAGACCAGGTGATGGGCGAGCAGGGTCCGATTTCGGTCCCTTCGGGCGAAGTGACGATCAGCGGGAATGGGATGTTGTCGGTGAACGGCGCGGTGGCGGGCAAGTTGAAGCTGGTGGACTTCGCGGCGGAATCCAGCCTGGCCGCCGCGGGCGATGCCGGGTTTTCGGCTGCGGCCGGAGACGAGCGGGTGGCGGCGCAGGCAGCGGTGTTCCAGGGCATGCGGGAATCGTCGAACGTGAATGCCATCTCCGCAGTATCGGAATTGATTGCGGTGCAGCGCCAGGCCGAGATGCTACAGCGCGCTCTCTCGATTTTTCACAGTGAATTTGACCGGGTGGCGGCGGCGGACTTGCCGCGGGTGTAGACCGAAGACAGGAGGACGAAGATGTTCCGGGCGTTATATACAGCGGCGAGCGGCATGACGGCACAACAATTGAATCTGGACAACATTGCCAACAATCTGGCGAACTCCAGTACGGCGGGGTTCCGCAAACGGCGGTTGCAGTTTCAGGATTTGCTGTATCAGAACCTGGTGATGCCGGGAGCGGCGGCGACCCAGCAGACCACGGTTGCGGCGGGGCTGCAGGTAGGTTTGGGAACCCGGTCGGCGGCGTCGGAGATCATCCCGTTGCAGGGCGACTTCAGCCCGACCGGCAATCCGCTGGATCTGGCCATCGAGGGCCAGGGATTTTTCCAGGTCACGCTGCCCAGCGGCGAGATTGGCTACACCCGCAGCGGATCGTTTCATCTGGACGCGCAGGGCAATGTGGTGACTGCCGAAGGCAATCCGCTGGAGCCTTCGATCACCGTACCCGCGGGGGCCAGTTCGGTGACGATCGGCAGCGACGGCACGGTGAGCGTAACCCAAGCCGGGCAGACTGCGGCACAACAGGTGGGCAGCGTGCAACTGGCGCTGTTTCCCAACCCGGGCGGCCTGAACAGCATCGGCAAGAACCTGTTCCTGGCGACCACCGCCTCGGGAGATCCGATTGTGGGGACTCCCGGAGGCAGCGAAGGACTGGGCACGCTGCAACAGGGAACCCTGGAGCAGTCGAACGTGAACGTGGTGGAGGAATTCATCCAGATGATTCTGGCGCAGCGATCCTACGAAGCCAATTCGCGGGTGGTGAAGGCAGCCGATGAAATGTTTCAACAGGTTAATCAACTGGGCCGGTAAGGCCAGGACAACCAAGATTGGGCTGCGGCGAGCACTGCGGTGCGGGCTGTGGTGCGGGCTGATCCTGCTGCGGGCCGCCTCCGCGGGCGCGCAGGAGAGTTCCATCGCAGGGACGGAAATTCTGGCTGCGGTGCGTTCAGCACTGGCGCAGGCAGGCGTAGCGGAAGCGGATTGGCCGAGCTTGCCGGACCTGAGCTTGCCGGTCGCATCCCGGTGCGGGACGTTCGTAGTGGACCAATTGCGTTGGGATCCGGTGCTGGAGCGGGAACTGGTGCGGATCCGTTGCGCGAGCCGCGGCGAGGGCGCGCCATTTCTGGTGGTGGTGCAGATGCATCCTCCGCCCTCCTCGCGAACCGGGATTCGGCGGCTTGCGCCGCAGCTGAACGGACCGGACCTGGTCCGTCCCGGAGAACGCGCGACTTTGATCCTGCACCGGGATGGGATGCAGCTTTCGGTCGCGGTGACCTGCATGGAGCGCGGAAAGCTGGGCGCCACCATCCGGGTGAGGGTGGGCCAGGGACCCATGTTTCGGGCGCGAGTGGCGGGAGCGGGACGGCTGGACGCGGTTTTGTAGGGAGGAGATGAAATGAAGCGATGGGCAAGAACGCTGGGGTTAGTGGGGCTGGTGCTGCTGATCGCAGCGGGCGCGGCGGGACGGCAGAAATCGCCGCCGCGAGACTCGTTAGCGAACTACCTCGAGAAGATGCAGCAGCAGGACAGCGTCGCCTCCGCGAATACCGCCGGCAGTCTGTGGCAGGACCATGGGCGTCTGGCCAGTATCGCGGCCGATGCCAAGGCGTCGCGGGTGGGGGACCTGCTCACGGTGCAGGTGGTGCAGGATGTGACGGCGCGCAATAGCGGGTCGGTGGCAACCGACCGCAGTTTGAAGGCGAGTTCGGGAATCGATAGCGTCGCAGGGCAGCCCGACTTGTCGGCGGTGCAGAACCTGCTGGGGCTGCACTCGTCGCAGACCCTGGCCGGGAAAGCGTCGGCTTCGACCAACTCGAGCTTGCGCACGGCCTTGTCGGGGCGGGTGATGGCGGTGCTGCCCAGCGGTAATTTGGTGGTGGAGGCGGAGCGCACGGTCAGCATGAACCACGAGCGGCAAACCGTGTTGGTGCGGGGAGTGGTGCGTCCGGCGGACATCAGCGCACTGAATTCCGTGCTATCGAACCAGATGGGGAATCTGGAGCTGGAACTGAAGGGCAAAGGCGTGATCAGCGATGGCACGCGTCCACCCAACAAGGTGGTGGCCTTCATTTTGAAACTGGTGGGTTTCTAGGAGGAAGACATGAAGCGATGCCTGGGCCTGATGCTGCTGGGGTGTGTGGCAGCGATGCAGGCGCAATCCGGGGGCGCGGAGAAGAAATCGCTCATTCGGGACGTGGTGCAGGTGGAAGGGGTGCGGGAAAATCCGTTGCTGGGCTACGGCATGGTCGTGGGACTGGCGGGCACGGGCGACAAGCAGCAGACGCTGTTCACCACCCAGACCCTGGCCAGCATCCTGTCGCGCATGGGGGTGCAGATCCCCGCGGGAGCGGTGAAGGTTCGGAATGTGGCGGCGGTGTTTGTGACTGCGAGCTTGCCGGCATTTGCTCGTCCGGGGACCCAACTCGATGTCACCGTGTCGTCGATGGGCGATGCCAAGAGCATTGAAGGCGGGTTGTTGTTGCTGACCCCGCTGTACGGGGCGGACGGGCAAGTGTATGGGGCGGCGCAGGGGCCGGTGGCGGTGGGCGGATACAGCGTGGGGGGGAGTGGAAATAGCAAGCAGCTGAACCATCCCACGGTGGGGCGCATCCCCTCAGGAGGGTTGGTGGAACGCGGCTTGAATCTGGATCTGGAGCAGCAGCCGCTACTGACGTTGTTGCTGCGCGATCCGGATTACGGTACGGCCGAGGAAGTGGCGCGTACCATCAACCTGGCGCTGGGCAGCGGCGTAGCCCGGGCACGGGATGGGCGGCGCATTGAGCTGACTCGCGCGGCGGTTAGCGCGGGGGCCAACGCGCTGCTGGCGCGCATTGAGGCCTTGCCGGTCGAAGTCCATCGCCGGGCCAAGGTGGTGGTCAATGAGCGCACCGGCACGGTGGTGCTGGGCCGGGATGTGAAGCTGGGGGCGGTGTCGATTTTGCATGGCAGCTTCTCGGTGGAGATCTCGACCGAGCTTCAGGTGTCGCAGCCCGAGCCCTTTTCGCGCGGGGAAACCACGGTAGTTCCCCAGACCAGCGTGGCGGCGGCGGAAGCGAAGGCCCGCAAGGTGGAGTTGGGCGAAGGCGCCAGCGTGGAGCAACTGGTCAGCGGGTTGCAGAGTATGGGGGCGACCGCGCGGGATGTGATTTCGATCCTGCAAGCCATCAAGGCAGCGGGCGCTCTCGAAGCGGACTTGGAGGTGATTTAGGTGGACGCGATCACCGGGGTCGGGCATGGCGAAAAGGCGGCGGAGCCCGCTCGGCTGGCGAAGGCGGCCCAGGAATTCGAGGCGGTGCTGCTGGGAACCCTGTTGAGTTCGTTGCGGCAGAGCTTAGGAAGTGCGCCGGGAGACACTGGGGAAAGCGGGGACGACGATTACAGCTTCATGGGAGTGCAGGCCCTGGCCACGGCGCTGGCGGCACGCGGGGGATTAGGAATCGCCAAGTCGGTGCTGCAACAGTTGCCGGGGAATCGAAAGTGATGGGCGAAGAAAAATCCGGCTAAAGTTCTGCCAGCATTTGGCCGATGAGAACTAAGACGTTTGCTGTCCCTGGCAGGCGGCAAGATTAAAGAATTCTAACCAACTGCCGATCCTGAAATTGCAGGGGAAATAGACGGCAGGAGAGGTGACAGTGATGAGAATTGACTTAACGACGTGCCGGCTGGACGCGGTCCCGAATCCGGAAAATGGGAAAGCGGGGAGTAAGGCCCCGGCGTCCTGCGGGGCGCTGGGGGCTGATCGCGCCAGTCTCCAATTCGATCGAACCCGGGTGCAAGCCCTGGTGGCGAAGGTGGCGGAGGTTTCCGACTCCCGCGCCGACCGGGTCGCCGGGCTCGGGCAGGCCATCCGCGAGGGCCACTATGCCATCGATGCGGAGGGGATTGCGGGTGCCATGCTGCAGGCGGCGCGGGGCTGAGCGGGGAGGATCGCCATCGAAACCCTGGGCCCAGAACGGTTGGAGCGGGCTGCACCGGGACGTCTCATTGA
Source organism: Acidobacteriaceae bacterium (assembly GCA_025360645.1). Classification (GTDB taxonomy): domain Bacteria; phylum Acidobacteriota; class Terriglobia; order Terriglobales; family Acidobacteriaceae; genus JANYBT01. The sequence continues at coordinate 25,485 of JANYBT010000056.1, forward strand.
GGGCCGTCGCGAACCGCCCGAAGCTGGCGCAGGCAGCCGTCGGCGGCCGGTGCCGCGGCCAGTGAAGACGAACCCGGAAACAGAAGATCGGGAATTGGAGCCGGATCCGCCACACCGGTTGGACCAGTTGGCGTGACTCCCAGGAGCGAGGCTGTGGACCACAAACAATGGTTGGGGGCGCGACTTGAGGCGATGCGCAGGCTGGCGGAATCGCTGGAACAGGCCAATGACGCGCTCCTGCGCCGGGACGTCGAGGCCATTCTGAGTCGCGCGGAGCACCAGTTGAGGTTGTGCGAAGAGATTCGGGAACTGGATCAACGCGGCGCAGGAATGCCGAAGCAGGCGGAAGAGAACCAGCCTGTGATCCGGGAAGTGGGGGCGGCCGAAGCCCGGGTCCGCTATGCCAACCGGGTGCAGGCGGCATTGGTGAAACACGGCGCGCAATGGCTGCAAGTGCTGGCCCGGATCGTGGACAGTGCGGACCTCACGTACGCACCGCCTCAAATCAACCGCGGCCCGAGGTAAGAAGAAATGTCGAGCTTGTTTGGAATTATGTCGGTGGCGTTAGGCGCTCTGCGCGCCAGTCAGGGAGCGTTGGAAGCGACCTCCAACAACGTAGCCAACGCCAACACGCCAGGATTTTCACGGCAGCGTGCGGTGCTGGTTCCCGGCGATCCGGTGACGGAGGGCTCTTTGACCTTTGGCACGGGAGTGATGTTGCAGCGGCTGGAGAGCGTGCGGGATCCCTTGCTGGAACTGCGGCTCGATCAGGAGTCGCAACACAATAGCCAGCTGGATTCGCTAGTCTCGTCGTTGCAACCAATCGAAGTGATGTTCAGCGACAGCAACAGCGGCCTAGGCGACGGCATCACCAAGTTCTTCAACAGCTTGAACCAGCTCTCCACCGACCCGGCCAGCCTGACCTTACGGCAGGGGGTGTTGGCCGCGGCCTCCAATTTGGCCAATGTGTTTCACTCGACGGCAAGCAATATGCAATTGCAGCGCAGCAATCTGGACTTGAACGTGGGGCAAGCCGTGGTGCAAGTCAACCAGTTGACCATCCAGATTGCGCAGTTGAACCACCAGATTGGGACGCTGGAACATGTGGGTCAGGATGGGGGCGCGTTGGTGGACAAGCGGACGCAAGCCATCCGGCAACTGGCGCAGTTGATTGATGTTTCGACGATTCAGACGGGGAATGGGATTGCGCTCACCACCTCGAATGGAACGGCGTTGGTGGCGGGAGACCAGAGCTTAGCCTTGACCGCGCAGCTCCAGCCGGACGGCATGTTGCACGTGTTCTCGCAGGCACAGGACCTGACCGCGCAACTGACCGGCGGAAAACTGGCGGGACTGCTGCAAGTTCGAGATCAGAGTATCCCCTCGCTGCTGGGCAATCTGGACACGCTGGCCGCAGGGCTGGCCAATGGACTGAACTCGGCCAATCGTGGAGGCTTCGACTTGAGCGGCGCGGTGGGTGGAGACTTGTTGGTGCCGCCGCCCGCATCGGGAAGAGGCGCGGCGGCAAGTTTCGCGCTGGCGATCAACGACGCCTCGCTGCTGGCGGCAAGTTCGGATGGCAGCCCGGGCAGCGGGGGCAATCTGGCTGTACTGTCCGCGGTCCACGATCAGGCAACGATTCAAGGCCGCACTCCGACCGAGTTCTATGCCGACCTGGTGGCTTCGGTGGGGAGCGAGGTTTCCAGTGGGACGGCACAACTGGACGCGTCGCAACTGATTTTGCGGCAATTACAAGACCAGCGTGGCGCCATCTCGGGAGTCTCGTTGGACGAGGAGGCAGCCAACCTGTTGCAGTATCAGCGCGCCTACCAAGCGGCGGCCCGAGTGATTACGGCAGTGAACGACATTCTGGATAGTGCCATCCATCTGGGGAAAGACTAAGTGATGCGCGTAAATCCCTACCTGACGGCAGACTTGCTGGCCGCGTTGCAGCGTACCCAGCAGGAAGAGCAGACCGCGTTGTTGCAGTTGTCTTCCGGCAAACGGATCAACCAGCCTTCCGACGACCCGGCGGGAACCGCGATATTGCTGCGGTTGCAGGACCGCCTGGACAGCTCGGACCAGTATTTGCAGAGCATCGGAAGTGTGCGAGGGCAGCTGCAGACGGCGGATTCGGCGTTAAACTCGGTGGGTCTAGCGCTACAGCGCGCCGTCTCGTTGGGGATCGAGGGGGCCAATGGAACGCTCTCCGACTCGAACCGCGCCTCGATTGCCACCGAACTGCAAGGAATTCAGGATCAGGTGGTGAGTCTGGCCAACACGTCGTTTCAGGGACGGTATTTATTTTCCGGAACCGCGACCCTGACCCAACCCTACACTCCCGACCCCAACGCGGCGTTGGGGATTCGCTATGACGGCAATGCGGGGACCAACCAGGTGGAGATTGGCGATGGGTTCCGCCTTCAGACCAACCAGCCCGGATCGCAGGTGTTCGGCACCGGCGGCAACAGCATGTTCCAGGCCATGCAGAACCTGATACAGGCGATGCAGTCGGGGACGGGAATCGACGCGGCGGTGAGCGGGGTACGGGCCAGCTATGATTCCATCTCGCAGCACCGGGTGTTTTACGGAAACGCGGTGAACCAACTGGATGCGCAAACCACTTCCTTGAAGAGCGAGAAGGTGGAACTCAGCAGCCAGCAAGAGGCGGTGGCGGGGGCGGATCCAATCGCTGCGGCATCCCAGCTCAGTAACGCCCAGAACTCGCGGCAAGCCACTCTGCAAGGCATGGCGAAAGTTATGCAAGTGAATCTGTTCGATTACCTTCGTTAGAAGCCGGCGGTCGTTCGTGGTCGTTGGCTGTTGAGTGGCCGGGAATTTGTGGGCGCGGGCTTCGCTGTAGGGTTGGCTTGCAGGGTTCCTCGATCGGCAACTCAGGTGGTAGCCTGCATGGCGCGCGTCCAGTCCGCAGCCGCGTTCAAGTGTGCGCGCACGGCGTAATTTCGCTCGCGTTCGCGGAGCAGGCGGGGTTGAAGCGCGGCAAGTCTTTCCTGCAGTTCTACCAGGCACTGGCGGTAGTGATCGCATGGCTGGTGTTGGCCGGATGCCCAAGCGCTGTCGACCGAGGCAGGAGCTGCGGAAAGCAGGGGCTGCAAGCGGGCAAACTGAGTGGCGAGGGTGCTGAGTTCTGGAGCGTCGCCCGCGAAGGACTGAAGGATCTCATCCAAGGTCTGATTGATTTCGCAGAGAGAGCGTGGAGCCATAGAGTCACGCCCTCCAATCGGCGGCACTGCGGCTGCTACCGGATTCTGCATCGGCAGGAGAGCTGGCAGCTTGGAAGGCTGCGGTCGGCTGGGGAACCTGACGCACGTTGCCGCGTTCGACTACGCGCCAGGCTTCATGAAGCGAGAGCACGTTGGCGATCTGCTGTTCCAGCAGTTGCCGCGAAGCGTTGACTTGGGCGGCGAGCAAGGCGGAGCGGAGCAAGCCGTAGAACTGATCAAGATTCTGCGCCACTTCGCCTCCATGTTCGAGATCGAGGGTGGCCTGGAGATGTCCGGCGACTGCCAGCGCGTGGTCAAGTTCGTGAGTGCGCCCAACAATGTCGTTACGATCACAGGCTTCGAGGGCGCGTCGCAGGTCTTGCAGCAACTGCTCGTAGAGCAAGACCACCAGCCGGATTGGGTTGCTGCTCCGGGCTTCCGACTCGCGATATGCCGTGCAGATATCCATAGCTATTTGGTCGAAGTCGTATAGCCGAGTTGCGCCTGAATTTGGGCCAGGATCAGCGGGGTTTGGCGCAGCAGGGCGTCGATTTGACTGTATTCTTTGACCAGTTCCTGTTGCCGCACCACCAGGCGATCTTCCAGGTCGTTGATTTGATGGGTGAGAGTGGACTGGTTGCTCTTGTTTTGCGTGAGTTCGAGGTTGAGGACTCCGGCGGTCGAGTCGGTGAGCGATTGCAAGTCAGTGCTGAAGTGGGTGGCAAACCCGCTGCCCAGAGATTGAAAGAAACTCTGGAAGTCCGAAAAGTGGCTGGAGATGGCAGTGCTAAGGGCCGAATTGTCCACACTCAGGGTGCCGTCGTTGGCCATGTTGATACCCAGCGACGCCAGGTTCACAAACGAACTGTTGCCGGAGACGGAGAACGTGACATCGGCGAGCAGCGAAGATTGCAAGGCGCGCAGAGAACTGTTGGAAGCCAGGGGCCCGGCGGTGTTGCTGCTTCCACTCACAGCAAACTGGTTATTGATCGCCGTCATGACCGAGTTGTAGCTGGAAACGAAGTCGTTGATGGCCTGGGTCACCGCGCCAGCATCCGGTCCGATGTTCAGTATGACTGGAGTCTGCGGAGCCGCGGCCAGCAAATTTAGAGTGACTCCAGGAAGAATGGAGCCGGCGGTATTGGTCGCGCTGTTCAGGGGCACGCTGTCCAGGGTGAACGAGGCGTCGAGACCCGTGGCGGAGTGCTGCAGCACCAGGCTGGAGGAGTTGGCGGAAATCAAGAGATCGCCGGCACTGCCGCTGGTCTTGCTGACCAGGACCAGGCGTGCGCCGTTGAGGTCTTGCAACAGGCTGGCGTTCACGCCGAAGTCGCGGCTGTTGATGTAGGAGGTCAGGCCATCGAGGGTGTTGTTGCTGGAGTCGACGACAATATCTTGCGCCGGCGCGCCCCCGACATTCAGGGAGAGCGTGCCGAGACCGAGCGGCGTGCTACTGCTGGCCACCGGTTCGCTATAGAACGATCCGGTCGACGCCAGATTATTGACCACGAGAGTATGGATTCCAGAGACCGCGCTGGGATCGGCGGTGGCGGTGGCAATATTGGCTTGGGAGGAGGTTACGGTTTTGGAAGTGAGTGCGCCCAAAATGTCTCGCAAGGCGTTGACTTTCTCGGCCAGCGTGGAAAGCCCGGTGTTGATGCTGGTGAGGGAGGTGGCGGCGAGGCTGAGTTGGGTTTGCTGATCCTGCCAAATGCGCTCGGGCGCGCGGGCTGCATCAAGAAGCTGGTTGACCACAGAGGTAACGTCAATCCCCGATCCGGAGGTGGGGGTGGTGGGGTTGAGAGAGATCACGATTTCTCCTTTGTTCCGGGCGAGACCGCCACGCCGCAGGGTGTGGATGCCCAAGAGTGGAAGCAGGCGCGGGACTCGAGTATGGTCGGGATTGGAGCCGCTCCCCGCGATCTCACAATCTCCCGATCAATCCCGAATCCCGCGCTTGTCACCCACTCCACGAACACGTTGCCTTTCCTGGCGAATTCTGCCGGAGGAGACCTGCGCCTCCTCTGGCGTCCGGTTTACCGCAACAGGGTGAGGACACTCTGCTGCATTTGGTTGGCTTGGGCCAGTGCGGCAATGCCGGTCTGGTTCAAGATGTTGAACTTGGTCATGTTGGCGACTTCCTGCGAGATGTCGGCTGCGCGAATGCTATCTTCCGCGGAAGTGAGGTTCTGGGTCTGGTTGTTGATGACGTTGACCGCGCTCTGCAGGCGGTTGATACCAGCGCCCAGGTCGCCACGCGTGCCGGCGACGTTGGCGATGGCTTGGTTGATGTCGGTCAGTGCCGCCTGGGCCGTGGTGGCGCTGGTGAGGTCGTCGGCGGACAGGTCAACGGATTTCGCGCCATGGTTCAGAGTGGCCGCCCCGAGAGCGCCGGTGGTCACGGAAACGGTGCTGCTTCCCGTGGCGGTGGAGTCGCTGAGATAGACATCGGAGGCGGTGGCGCTGAATACGGCGGCTCCGTTGTAGTTGGTGTTGGATCCGATGCGATCAATTTCTGCCTTGATCGCGATGAACTCGGCATCCAGGGCACCACGCTGCGCGTCGGAGACGGTTCCGGTCGAGGATTCCGTCGCCAGAGTGACGGCGCGATTCAACAGGGTGGTCACCTGGGCGAGAGCACCGTCAGCGACCTGCAGCTTGCCCACGCCGTCGTTAGCGTTGCGGGCAGACTGGGTGAGGGCGCTGATGTTAGCGCGGAGGCCATCGGCGATCGCCAGGCCGGCAGCATCATCGGCACCGCTGTTGATGCGCGATCCAGAAGAGAGGCGGAATAGAGTTCGCTGCAAGTTGGCCCCTGTCATGGCCAATTGGTTTTGGGCAGCCAGGGAAGGAATGTTGTTCAGAATGCTCATCGACATTGTGAAGCTCCTTTTTGGTTCCGTCTTTCTGGAACCGCCCCATTCGTCTTGCCCAGAGGTCGTATTCCTACGTTCTGCTGCGGAACCTTCATGTGTTCAATGCGCACATCGGCATTCCGAGGCGGGGCTTTAGGGGAGCGGCTTGGATCGGTACCTCGGTCACGCGAGCATCCGGCAGGATCCGAGGTCTGCGGTCTGGGTGCCGATAGTCCCCCTTGGAGAGCGGGCATCGGCATTCGCCTCCACCAAAGCCAAAGAGGATAGGCATGATCCGGCTCACTCGCTTGAATGGTCATCCGCTAGCGCTGAACTCCGATTTGATTAAATTTGTGGAACAAGCGCCCGACACGGTCATCACCTTAGTGAGCGGCGAAAAGATCCTGGTTCGCGAAAGTGCAGAAGAAATCCTGCAACGGGTGGTCCAATTTCGCCGCGCCGTGTTGCAAGGCACAGCACTTTGGTCGGATGCCGGCATGAGGGGCGAAGAGAAAGGCTGAAGTTGTGGACAAGGCCACGCTGGGCGGAGTGGTGCTGGCGGTGGGAGGAATTCTTGCCGGGCTGCTATTGGAAGGCGGCAACCTGGGCCAGATCGTCCAACCCACCGCAGCCATGATCGTGTTTGGAGGCACGTTGGGGGCCATCCTGATTCAGTTTCCTTTGGCGGTGGTGTGGCGCGCGCTAAAACAACTGGCTCACATTTTTTCGGAACCTCAAAATAATGAGCCCGCGCTCATTCGGGACCTGGTGGGTTATGCGCAGCGCGCCCGCCGAGTGGGGATCGTCGCCCTGGACGATGAACTGGACAGGATTACCGACCCCTTTCTTAAGAAATCTCTGATGCTCGCCGTGGACGGCACCGAACCCCAGGAGCTGCGCGAGATGATGGAACTCGAACTGGACAAGCAGGCGGAGCATGAAGAAAAGACTCCCCAGGTATTTGAGTCCGCGGGCGGTTTTTCGCCGACCATCGGCATCATCGGCGCCGTGCTGGGGCTAATCCAAGTCATGCAGCACTTGGACAAGATTGACGAAGTGGGACGGGGCATCGCGGTGGCGTTTGTGGCCACGATTTACGGGGTGGGGGCCGCCAACCTGTTTTTCCTACCGGCGGCGGGCAAGTTGCGGTTTCGCATCCGGCAACAACAGCTCACGCACGAGATGATGATTGAGGGCGTGGTCTGCATTCTGGAAGGGATGAACCCGAGGGTGCTGGAATCGAAGTTGCTTGGGTTCCTGGCGGAGCCAAGCACCCAAGCCGCCCCTGCGGCGGAGGCGGAACCGTGAAGCAGAGAAGGCGACGATCTCCGGTCACGAATCATGACCGCTGGCTGGTTTCTTATGCCGATTTCATCACCTTGCTCTTTGCCTTCTTCGTGGTCCTGTACTCCTCGGCCCAAGTGGACCATCGCAGGGTAGGCAAATTGGCGGTGGCGATTCAGCAGGCTTTTCAAGATCTCGGAGTATTTCCAACCGGCAAGGGCAGGGTTCTCGCCCACGATATGCCGCCTCCGCCGGAAGAGTTACGGGAGGAGGTCCGGAACACGGTGTACGACTTGATGAAGACGACGCCCATGGTGCCGGCCGGCAAAGACCAGCCGGACCTAAGCGAATTGCAACAGGAGCTCGAACAGACTCTGGCGCAACAAATCGAGCACGATCAGGTGAACTTGCGTCCCCAGGTGGACGGGCTAGCGATCAGCCTGCGGGAACTGGGTTTTTTCGACAGCGGCTCGGCGCAGATTCAACCGAGCGCCGAGGCCGCGCTCGACAAGATTGCGACACTGCTGGCGCGCCGGAATTATCGGGTCCGAATCGAAGGGCATACCGATAACCGGCCGATCCGCAGTTCGCAGTTTCATTCCAACTGGGAACTTTCCACTGCCCGGGCTACGGAAATCGTGCGCCTGTTCATTGTGAGCTATGGCTTCGCTCCCGACCGGCTGTGCGCGGGAGGATATGCGGAATACCATCCGGTGGCTTCCAACGATACCGCAGAGGGGCAGGCCCAAAACCGCCGGGTGGACATCGTCGTGCTCGGCAGGGCCAGCCCCAAAGTCATGCCTCCTCCCGCGCCTTAAATCCCTCCTGGCTACAGTTGCTGCCAGCCCCGCCGATGAACCGAGAGGAGTTGCTTATGAGCGCTGGCGTGATGACCGCGGCCGCCGGACCCGAACGAGCCCGGGCGTTGGACCCACAGCTGTTTCGGATTCGCGACTCGATCTACCAAACCACTGGCATGTTCCAGCCGGACCACACGCTGCGCCTGCTCGAGGAGCGGGTTATGCGCCGCATGCAGGCGATCCAGGTCAGGACCCTCCGCGAGTACCGCGAACAACTCAGCGGAAGCCCGACCGCTCCAGCAGAGGTGGCAAAACTGCTGCAGGAGATCAGGGATGGGAGCCAGGGCTTCTTTCGCCACCCCGAGCAACTGCAGGCCCTGCGCAAGATCGTGTTGCCTCGCCTGGTGTTGGACCCCTCCCGCAAGGAACCGCGAACCCTCCGCATCTGGAGTGCAGGATGTTCGACCGGGGAAGATGCCTACACGCTGGCCATGGTCTTGATGGAGGAAAGCGCAGACCGGCTGAAGGAATTTCGTTGCGAGGTTCTGGCGACCGATGCCGACGAAGCGGTATTGGAGCGCGCCAGAGCCGGCATCTATGACGATCCCAGCGCCAGCCAGCTGACGCCCCATTTGCGGGAGAAATACTTCACCCCACTGGAAGACAGGTGGCAAGTGACCAGCCCGGTGAAAGCGCAGATCAAGTTTTCCCAATTTCACCTGCTACGGGACAGCCCGACCGAGCAGATGAAGGGCATCGACGTGATCTTCTGCAAGGATGTCCTGATTTACTTGGATGGGCTGGACAAGCGCCGCATTCTGCATCATTTTTCCCGGAGTCTCCTGCCCCACGGCTACATTTTTCTGGGCTCGGGCGAGTCGCTGCACGGAATCCAGGAGGAATTCCACCTGGTCCATCTGCCGTCCACGATTGCATATGTGCGACCCAATTCCACTCTCGAGGCGGGGAACTGACTATGCTGCTCACGCCTTCGCAAACCAAAGAGTCCTTGCTGCGCAAGCTGCGCGGGGTGAACCAGGTACCGGACCTGCCCATCGTGCTCGCGCCGCTGCTGAACTATCTGCAACAGCCGGTAGACAGCATGCAGGTGGCGGAGGTGGTGCGGCTGATTTCGCGGGACAAGGCGCTCACCGCACAGTGTCTGCATCTGGCCAACTCGCCACTGTTCGGGCGCTGGCAGCCAGTGGACACAGTGCACGGTGCAGTGGTCGCGCTGGGCCTGCGACGGATGCGAGAAATCGCCACCTCGTGCTGCCTGCTGAACCTGACTCCTCGCGCCTCCAAGCTGGATCCGGTGGTGTTCTGGGAACACGCGTTGGGATGCGCCCTCGCCTCACGCCACTTGGCGCGGGCCGTCGGGTTTGCCGATCCGGAAAAAGCTTATTTGGCCGGCCTGTTGCATGACTTCGGCATCCTCATGCATCTGTGGTTGGCGCCGCGTGAATTTCAAGAGGCATGGGAGAAAGCGAGGGCGGCGCACATCCCTCTGCAAGACGCAGAGGAGGAAGTTCTGGGGGTGGGCCACTCCGAGACGGGGCGAATGTTGGCCGAGCGGTGGAGGTTTGGCGACCCACTGGTCGCGGCCATCGGGGGCCACCACGACGTCGCGAAAGTTACGGCCCACCGCTCCCTGGTGGCGATCGTTGCCTTGAGCGATGTACTTTGCCGTATGGGTGGGCTCAACCACGGATACAGCGAAGAGCGCCAGGTGGACATGGTGGAGGAACCGGCGTTTGCGGTGCTATCCGAGGAATTTCCTGCAATTCACACCTTGGACTGGGAGCGGCTGACATTTGAGCTGGACACTTTTGTAGTGGAAGTCCACCAACTGGTGAACGTGGTGTCTTGTCCGAAGTAGGGCACTGCTCAAGACGGCGATTGTCCCGCAGCGGCACTTCGAGCCCGGGAAGCGAGCATTTCCCGGACCTTGGCGATGAGGGAGCGGGTGGAAAACGGCTTGGGAAGATAGGCAATGCCGGGGATGCGCTGATCGTCATAACCGGAAGTCAACAGCACCGCTATCTCAGGCCGGAGAGCGCGCACTGCCGAAGCCAACTGGTGGCCACTCTCGCCCGGCATCACAAGATCACTGACCAGAAGATCCACGCCGCCCGAATTCTCTTGAAACAGCTTCATTGCCTCGCGAGCGTTTTCAGCCGGCAAGACCGAGAACCCCTGGGAGCGCAACACTTCGCATTCCACTTCCCGGACAAACGCTTCGTCTTCCACGAGCAGTATGGTTGTTGCCATGACGACCCTCCTGGGACCGTTGATCGCTCGGCTACACCTTAGGTCGTGCAGTTCGGGGGCCATCAAAAACATGGTTGCGCCGACTCTCGGAACACCGAGCGGTGGAATCGCTGCGCAAACAGTTATTGACGGCAACTCCGTGATTGGCAGGGCCTTAGAGCAAAGTGGCGCGGAGATTGGCAGGACTCTCAAGTCAGGAAGCGGGGATAACGAAAGCGGCGAGTCGCGCTGCGTTTCAAATCGGGAATGCCATTTTGGGAATTAGCGAATCAGACGGGAAACTACTTCAGTCTGGACAGGATGGTCTGGTTGGGATCCAAAACGATTTTCTGCACACCCGCAGGCGCGCTGAAGCGAAAGGTTGTTTCCGGCCCATCGGCGAAGACTTGTCCCAGCAACACCAAATTCTTGGCCGTGGTGACGCCATAAACCGGAATCAATGTGACCATATCTTTCGGAGCTTCTTCTTGCAGGATGGTGCCGGTCGCGGTCAGTGTCGAATCTTTGGGGAGGATACGGACACCTTGTAGTTTGTAGTGCGGTATGGCGGTGCCGCGGACCCAGCTTTCCGAGAACCAGTCCAGTGACTTACGGTTCTCATACCACAGCGAGCGCGGCAGAGCGTCCTGAAAAGCGTGCACAACGTCTGGAGTGGTGATGATCTTGCCCTCAAAGTCATCGCGCAGTTTGCGGAGCACGCTGAGGAACAGCTCGGCATCGGCGTCGCCGGGGGAGCGCAGCTTGCCGCGTGTGGCTTGGGTGTCGCGGAGCATGCAGCGCAACATGTGGAGGAGCCAGGTTCCCCGACCATAAGTAATCGCGTCGTAGCCGGACGGGAAATGAGAGGAAGAGAGGCGTTGTCCCAAAGTCACGGGCCCCGCGGTCATGACCTCTTCGTTCTCTTTGTTCTTACCCAGAAGATCTTCGCGGTATTTTTCAAGGACGGCGCGAAAGGCCTGCGGATCGCGTTTTTCTAAAAGCAGGAGCGAAGAGTAGTTGGCCAACGCCTCGACCAGCCACTGGTCGTGATAGCTGTCCCAGGTCACCAGGTCGCCCCACCACTGGTGAGCAGTTTCATGGGCCAAAACCTGGGCGCTCAGAATGGAGTCGACCGAGGAGAGGCGGGCGTCAGTCCTCTCCCGGGAGTCGAGGAAGCCATAGCTGGAGAGAAAAACCAAACTGGGCCAACCCTGACTCAATTCTCCCGGCATCTGGGTCAGAGAAAGCGAACGGTAGGGGTAGCTGCCGAACCACTGGGAGAAAACTCCAACGGCACGGGCAGCGTCGTCGGCCACTCGCTGGCCATGTTGAGCTGGCGAGGGCGGCGCCGTGGGCACGGATACACTCTCACTTCGTCTGCCGCCTTCCGGACCCGTCGGCTTGGGCAACTCGATGGCTGTGGCGGAGGACGACGCGGGAAAACTTCTCTCCACGCCGCGTGTGGCGTAGCTCCGCACCTGCACAGTGCCAGCGAGAGCGTCGGCTCGAACGTATTTTCCAAGATTGAAGCCGGCCACCGGGATGGGCCGGTCGGAAACCCAGTGCGACACGGAATCGCCGGGAGCGGCGAGATCGGTTGCTGTCTCCGGCGCGGTGGACACCGGAGTCTGGGTTCCGGTGGCGAGCAGCGTCCAAGCGGGCGGATAGTGGAACTCGAGATCGAAGGAGGCCAGGGAAAATCCTCGATTCGGGTACCAGGTGCCACGAGCTCCCACATAGAACAGACCCGAACCGGCATCGGAGAGGACGTCACCAGAATATTTGAATCGTAATTCGACGGTCTGGCCGGCTTGCAGAGGCGAGGGAAAGACGACGGCCACCAGGTCATTGCCGCGCCGGTTCAGTTGCGTACCCTCGAGGGATGGATTCTGGATGAACTCAAGGGCATGACCGTCCGCCTGCAGGCTGTGAATCTTCAACGCGCGGGAAAGCTCGAAGAGAAACGCTTTGTGGCCGCCTCGGTTCACATGCAGTTGCACTCGGGCATCAGCGGTCAATTCGGAGGGAGGACGCACGCGGGCTCGAATCTTGTAGTTCGTAATGGTCAGATCTTCGCGTCGGGAATAGGTTTTGGACCCGGACGAGAAGGAAGTCCAGACATCGAAGAAAACTGCTCCATCTTTGGTATCCGCTTTGCCTGCGGAGAGTTGCTCGACAGCGTTGGAGTCGAAGTACACCTCGAAGCTGCCTAGTTTCCGCCCCTGAATCCGAGCGTGTAGAAATCCGTCGTTCTCCGACTGCGTCTCGACGGCGGGACGAGGACCAGTGCTGCAAGGAAGATAGCGGCTGAAATTGAGCACGAGACGCAGGGCATCGAGGCTTGCTAAAGAGCGCGCCGAGGGATCCCACTGATTCACAAACAGGTCTGCGTTTTGCGGCAAGGGACTGAGTGCGGGTTGCAGTTGAGAGAGCGTGTCATCGTCGAAACGGAGGTAGCTGGTAACAAAATGCTCCTCCAGAATAGCCCCGCCCGTAAATAGCGCCAGTGAGTTGCGCTCGACCGAGTCCGGGGGACGGAGGAGAATCTCGCCATCTCCCTCGAAAAAAGCGCCGGTGACGCGACCGCAGACGTCGTGGGTGAAAGCCAGGGTGCCATCCTCGAAGTCGAGGGTGAGGTTGGGGCGAATGATCTCGCCATCGCGGATGCGGTAGACGCGTGCAGGATCAAGGCCGACACTCTCCAGCTGGGCGTAGAGAGCGACCGCAGTGGCCGGAGGCGCTGGCGGCAAGGTAGCGGGGGCCTCTGCGCCAAAGCAGCAAAGAGACAGGAACCCGCGCCCCGCCAGCACGAACCCATGGCAAAACAGAGTGCGGAAGAAATCGAGCAGGCGACTGCTCACAGCGCTGCGTAACCGATGGGTCGCCATATTATGCATCGCCATATCAATGGCTGGTCTTGGCCGCGGACAACAGTTGGTTCGCGGTCACGAAGTCTGGCTCGATGTCGGTGGGCAGATCCTTGAGCCGTTCCAAAGATTTGGCCAGCGCGGGACGGATCACTCCCATTTCATCGAGCAACTTCCTGGCTCCGGCGTAGTCGCCTTCCGCTTCCAAGGTCAGGAGGACGTGGTCCAAATCGCGCACCGTCTTCTTCATCTTGGGAATGTCGACGGAGAAGGTGCCGTCAGGATGAGGAATAAACGCGCCATGGTCGAGGTAGTAGTTGAATTGCACCGCCATGCCCTTGCCATGAGCATCGTTGAGGCCGAAACGCAAAGTGCGGAACGAGGACGCCAAATAAGTGACGTAGAGTTGGCGCTGCGCGGCCTCGTCAGACGCCAGGGTCTTGCCGAGGTTCCACTCTTTGGCGTGGTCCATCAGGAGTTGCAGGGCAAACAGGCCAGTCACGTCCGCCTTGGCTTCTTCGATGGCGCTGAACAGCTCTTTCATTTCCTCGCGAACAGTTGTATCCCGGCCATTTACCTTGATCTGGTGTGGACCCAAGCCGTGCATGAGTTCATGGGCCAGGATGTGAGTGAAGAAGGGCTCAAAGCTGACGTCCGCCATCGCGCTCTCTGACAACATACGCCGGGCGATGGGGACAAGCGCACTACGGAACTTGGCTTCCTGGACATTTTTCAGCAGGACGCGTTTGCTCCCCTTTTGCGCTACCACGCGATCATCGTTGGGCAGATTGTAGGCTGCGGTCTGCACCCCATGGGCCCCGTCTCCGGCGCCCAGGATTTGATCCACCACCCGGATGGGCGCCGCCGCACCCAGTCTTGGATTGCGATAGCTGGGATCCATGGGGAGGTTATTTTCGATTTCCTGCAGATGGTGAGTGAAGGCAGTCAGCTTGCTGGTTTCCTCTTCATCGCGGAGGTTGATGTAGGCCTCAAACGCGGCCTTATAGCCGAACAGTTCGTCGTTGTAGGTTTCGTAAGGGCCGATGGTGATGTCGAGTGGGGCGTCCAAATCCATCCACGCCAGGTCGCTCGCATAGTAATCGTTGGAGAGAAATGCTTCGGCGCGCAGGGTGAGGAATTTTTTCAGCGATGCGTTATCTGTCAGCGAGGCCGCCTGTTTCAACAGGGTAGCCGCCTTGCCCAGTTCCTCCTTGTATTCCTCGCTGTAGAGGACGGTGCGCAGGGAATCGCTCAATTTTTCGGGCGGCCCGAGGAACCCTTTGGGTTTGGGCACGGGGATCTTCCGGCGGATGACCGTGAAAAAACCCTTGGCACGCTCTTGCTGGTCCGCAGGAATCGTTGCCAGCCAGCGCTCGAAATCGTCCTTGGACATATCGTCGGGATAGAAATTCGCACCGGGAAGCTTGCGGGCTGGAACACCCGGGAGGAACGCCTTGTAATCGTCGAGGTCGGACCAAGGGCCTTTGTTGAGCCAGAAATAGTGAAGGCGGGCTTTGCCCAACGACGAGGCATCCTGCTGCAACCGGACATAGAGCGAGGGATTGCCGGCCCAAAGCTGTTTCAGAAAAATGTCATCGATTAGCTTGCCGGCTTCCAGAAGCTTGACCAGGGCTTGGCGGTCGCCTGGGGAGAGATGCGAAACGTCCACGCGGAGAGGTGCGCGGGCAAATCGTGCGGTCATTGCCTGCAACTCCGCAATAGCGGGCAGGCTGAAGGCCGATGATTCCTGGGCCTCAGTTGGGTAGGCGAGTAAAACGAAGATGAAGAAAAAGGAAGCCACAACTCCAACCAATTTCATTTCAACCCCTCGGGAACCAGCTCAATGCTAGAACGAATGACTTCTTCCCATGATAATCGCCTGGCAGGTGAGTGGGATACCCGACAATCGCTCGGCCCAGAGGGCAGTCCTGGGAGGTTCTGGCCGCATCTTAATCAGGAGAGTTACAATACAGGTTCTGCCACAATACAGGCGTTCTGGGCCAGATTGAGTCTGGCGAGTCGAGAATTTCCATGAAAAAAACCGTTGCTTCACTGGCGCTCATAATTGCTTTGATGCTTCCCGGCCTCCTCCACGCGGATGGGGTGGTGGAGGAAATCATCGCCCGGGTGAACACCCAGATTGTGACTCGGACGGAGTACCTCCGCAGCCGAGAGCAGATCAAGCAGGAATTGCAGCAGCAATCGCCCACCGATGCCGACAAGCAGTTCGCGGAAAAGCAGCGTGATGTTTTGCGGGACCTGATTGATCAGCAACTGTTGCTGGAAAAAGGCAAGGACCTCGGCATGACTGCCGACACCGAACTAATCAAGCGCCTGGACAAGATGCGAAAGGAGATGAAGCTGGACTCCATGGAAGAGCTGGAGAAAGCGGCGCAAGGTCAGGGCGTGGCGTTCGAGGACTTCAAGCAGAACATGCGCAACCAGATCATCACCCAGGAAGTCATCAGCAAGGAAGTGGGATCGCATCTGTCGATCAACAAAGAAGATGAGCAAAGGTTCTTCGAGGAACATAAGGCGGACCTGAACCAGCCCGAGCGGGTGCGATTGAGCGAAATTCTGGTGGCGCCCAAGGCGCCCCCGGTGGAAGCGTCCGCACCGAAGCTGTTGACGCCCAATGCCCCGGACCTGCAAGCACCAGCACCAGGCTCGGCGCCCTCGGCGGAAAGCGAGGCGAAGGCGCTTGCAGTCGCGCAAGCCAAAGCCGAAGATCTGGAAGCACAGCTGAAGAAGAGCGCCAAGTTCGAGGACCTGGCCAAGACCAGCTCGGATGGCCCCACCGCCGCCCAGGGAGGCGACCTGAATTACTTCACGCGCGGCATGCTGGCTAAAGAACTAGAAGACAAAGTGTTTGCCATGAAAGCGGACGAAATCAGCGAAGTGATCCGCACCAAACAGGGCTACGTGATTTTGAAAGTGACCGAGCACCAGGCCGCCGGCATTCCCAGCCTGAAAGAAGTGGAGCCGCGCATTCAGGAAGCGATTTATGTGCAAAAGCTGAATCCGGCCTTGCGGGTTTATCTTACGAAACTACGCGAGGACGCTTACATCGACATCAAGCCGGGGTATGTGGATACCGGGGCCAGCGCCGCCCAGACCAAGCCGGTGGAAACCAGCGTGAAGCAGGCGTCGGCTAAAGAACTCAAGAAAAAGAAGAAGTTGGGAGTGTTTTAGAGCAGATGCGGCAAGACGATCTTCAACTCCAAGGCTCCATGAAAGATTTTTTTCTCAGCGACTGCGCCCAGCACGAAAACAAGGTTATTACCTCTTGTTTCCTGGTTCTCTCCAAGCAAGTCAAGTCCAAGAAGAACAGCGGCGAGCCTTATCTGGCGCTGGCTTTGGGCGACCGCACCGGGCAGATTGACGCCAAAATGTGGGATAACGTTGCCCAAGCCATGGAGGCGTTTGATCAGGACGACGTCCTCAAAATTCGCGGGCTCCTTAACAAGTACAACAACCGGTTTCAGATCACCATTGAGAGATTACGAAAAGTCGAGGAAGCCGAGATTGACTACGCCGACTTCCTGCCCAAGACTACCAAGAACATTGACGAACTCTGGCAGACCTTAACCGACTTTGTAACGACGTTTCAAGATCCGCGCCTCAAGGCGTTGATCGAGGCATTTCTAGCGGACCCGGAGATCGTGCGCAGCTACCGGAATGCCCCGGCGGCCAAGACGCTGCACCACGCATGCATTGGCGGGCTGCTCGAACATGTGGTGTCGCTCTTCCGTTCCTGCGACCTGATGTGCCGGAACTATCCTCAGATCAATCGTGACCTGCTGTTGAGCGGGGCGTTTCTGCACGATATCGGCAAGATCCATGAACTCACGTACAAGCGCTCGTTTTCCTATACCACGCGGGGCCAACTCCTGGGACACATGGTCATCGAACTCGAGATGCTGCATGAAAAGATCGCTCAGGTGCCGGGGTTTTCCGACGAAGTCAAGATCCTGCTGGAACACATGATCATCAGCCACCATGGCCAGTACGATTTTGGCTCGCCCAAATTACCGATGTTCCCCGAGGCGCTGATGCTGCACTACCTGGACGATCTGGATTCCAAGATGGAGAACATGCGGGCCCAGTTTGAACGCGAGGCCGCGACGGGTCCCTGGACCACCTACAACAACTCGATGGGGCGGTCGCTACTGAACAGTGCGGAGTTCCTGAAAAAGGCCGAGGCAAAGAAGGAACCAAGCGAGGCCTTGAAGGAAGAATTGTAGCGGGTTCTGCGGCCTGAAAATTCCCGCTTCCACGGCACTTTTCTCGCCATTGCGCTCCCAAGCCACTTTCTGCGGCGTATTGAATTACAATCCATCTTCATGTTGCGGTATTTCACAGCCGGCGAATCTCATGGCGAGGCCCTGGTGGCGTTTCTCTCCGGGCTGCCCGCCGGACTGACTTACGAAGCCGAGTTCGTCAACCGCGAGTTGTGGCGCCGCCAGCAGGGCTATGGCCGGGGCGGCCGAATGAAGATCGAGCGTGACTCCGCCCATGTCCTCTCCGGAGTGCGCCATGGCAAAACGATTGGGACTCCGATTGCGATGATGTTAGAGAACCGCGATTGGCAGAATTGGAAGGAGGCCCTGCCGGTCGAGACGGGGGAACCGGGCAAACACAAGCCGGTGTCTTCCCCGCGCCCTGGACACGCCGACCTGGCGGGCGCGCTGAAATTTAATTTCACGGACGCGCGCTATGTATTGGAACGCGCCTCAGCCCGCGAGTCGGCCGCTCGCACGGCTCTGGGTGCGCTGGCTAAACTATTTTTGCGCGAGTTGGAAATCGAAGTGTTGAGCCACGTCCGGACGGTGGGTGAGGTTACGCTGGAGCGCGAAGTCTCCTGGAGCCAGATTTGCGAGTTGGCCCAGCAGCCGGAAATTCTCTTGAGTTGCGCTGACCCTGAAACCGAGCAGCGCATGAAAGCGGAAGTGGACGTGGCGTTGAAAACCGGCGATTCCGTGGGCGGAGTATTTGAAGTAGTAGCGCACGGCGCGCCTCCGGGCCTGGGAAGCTACGCCCAGTGGGACGAACGGCTGGACGCACAACTCGCAGCCGCCGTGATGTCGCTGCAAGCGGTCAAGGCGGTAGAGATCGGCGCGGGGATCTCGGCAGCCAGATCGCCGGGATCGGCGGTCCATGACGAAATCGGATACTCGGAAGGCACCGGGTTCGCTGGCTTCACGCGCATGAAGAACAACGCCGGGGGCATCGAGGGCGGCGTCTCCAACGGCGAAGAAATTCGCGTCCGCGGCTACCTGAAGCCGATCTCGACCTTGCGGCGGCCGTTGCAATCGGTGGACTTCTCTTCGCGCGAGGTGGTGAAGGCGGCCTACGAGCGTTCCGACGTTTGCGTGGTCCCCGCTGCCGGAGTCGCCGGAGAAGCCATGGTGGCGTTGACTTTGGCCCGCGCTGCGCTGGAGAAGTTCGGGGGTGACTCCATGCCTGAAACTCTGCGAAACTACCAAGGGTACCTGCAACAATTGCGGAACTACTAACGGACGACTGCCACCCATGATTTATTCCATCGTGAAATTCGGCGACCCGGTGCTGGAAAAGCCCGCCCAGCCGGTCACTCAGTTCGACGACAGCCTTAAAACGCTGGTCGCGGACATGTTTGAGTCCATGTATGCGGCGCATGGAGTGGGACTGGCGGCGCCTCAGATTGGAATTTCCCTGCGGCTGGCGGTGATTGACATCACTTTTAAGGAAGACCCAAAAGCGAAACTGGTCCTGGCCAATCCCGAGATTATCGAGGTCGAAGGACGACACCGGCAGAGCGAGGGCTGCCTGAGCATCCCCGAATTCCGTGAAGATGTGACCCGCGCGAAGTACGTCACCGTGCGGGCCCAGGGTATCGATGGCAAGTGGTATGAGAAGACCGGCGAGGACTTGTTGGCCCGAGCCTTCCTGCACGAAACCGATCACCTCAACGGCAAGCTTTATATTTCTCACATCAGCGCGTTGAAGCGGGACCTGATGAAGCGCAAGATCCGGAAACTGGTGAAAGCGGGAGAGTGGTAGCCCGGCGGTGGTTCCCGATGCGCTTGCACTCGCGCTTGCGGTAGATGAGACTGGTTGCAATGGATCTAGTATTTTGCGGTACCCCGCGTTTCGCTGTGCCCACCCTGGAAAGGCTGGTGGAGGCTGGATTCCATGTGCAGTTGGTGGTCACTCAGCCCGACAAGCCGCGCGGACGGGGCTTGGAACTCGCTGCCTCGCCGGTGAAGCTGTGCGCCATGACCCTGGGCTTGCCCATCACTCAGCCCGATAAGATCAAGAAGAATGAAGAGCTCCAGGCGCAACTGGCAGAGTTGAATCCTGAAGCCATCATCGTGGTTGGCTATGGGAGGATCATTCCGCAGTGGATGATTGATCTGCCCCGCTTCGGCAACCTTAACTTGCACGCGTCGCTGTTACCGAAATACCGCGGCGCGGCGCCCATTCAGTGGGCGATCGCCAGCGGCGAGACAGTGACTGGCGTGACCATCATGCGAATCGACGCCGGCTTGGACACGGGTGACATTCTGCAGCAGCGGGAAACGCCCATCGGCGATGACGATACCGCAGAAACGCTGGCTCCCCGGCTGGCTGCTATCGGCGCTACCCTGATGGTGGAGACCTTGCGCGGACTGCAGGCCGCAACGATGGTTGCCGTTCCGCAGGACCACGCCCTCGCCTCGCTGGCGCCGATCTTGAAAAAAGAGGATGGGTTGATTGATTTCCGGCGTCCCGCCCGGCAGATTTGCGATCGCTTGCGCGGATTCCAGCCGTGGCCGGGAGGGTTTACCAGTTTCCGAGGGAAAGGCTTGGGAGTGGGCCTTGTCCGCAGCTTCATGCCAGCGGTAGGAAGCGCTGGTGGGCCAGGCTCTGTAACGATCACCGCAGATCACTTGCTGGTCGAGTGCGGCGCTGGCACACAACTCGAACTTCTTGAAGTGCAGCCCGAAGGCAAGAAGCGAATGGCGGCTCGCGACTTCGTGCACGGCTACCACCCCAGTACCGGCGACCGCCTGGGCGGGCTCTGAGATGCCAATCTCCCCCGCGCGCGTAGCGGCCTACGAAATCCTCTTGCGGGTGGAGCAGCAGAATTCCTACGCTTCGGAACTGTTGCACTCGACGCGCTACCAAACGTTATCCGGACTAGATCACGGTCTGGCCACGGAAGTTGTGCTGGGCGTGCTGCGCTGGAGGTCGCTGCTCGACTCGGAGATTGCGCAGGTTTCTTCCACTCTACTGCCCAAGCTCGACCGTGAAGTGTTGACCTCGTTACGAATGGCGGTTTACCAGCTGCTGTTTCTGGAACGAGTGCCGGGCCACGCGGCTGTGGATGACAGCGTCGATTTGGTAAAACGCGCTCGCAAGCGCTCGGCGGTCCCATTTGTAAACGCGCTGCTCCGCAAAATTACGGGCTCCGGCGAGCGATTTGAAAGCTTGCGCCAGGAGATGCGGCTGCGGGCGGCAGGAGCGGAATCGGCTGACCCGCGTGCGGAAGAAGAATCTGCGGATCGGCTGGCTCAGCGTTACGCGCACCCATTATGGCTGGTGGAACGTTGGGCGGGAAGCTACGGCATGGAGAGAGCGCGGGCGATCTGCCGCCATGATCAGCAAGTTCCCGTGACAGCACTGCGTCTGCGCGATGCTGAAGCCGCGCGAGAGCTGGCCGATGCGGACGTGCTCTTGCGGCCCGGCCATCTGCTCTCGCGCGCGTGGACCGTCGAGTCGGGAGACGTAACCCACACGGCAGCTTTTCGCCAAGGCCGTGTCGCCATTCAGGATGAAGCATCGCAACTCGTCGCCCTGCTGGTTGGACGCGCCAATAGCATCCTCGATTGCTGTGCCGCTCCGGGCGGAAAGACGGCTCTAATTGCCGACCGCAATCCGAACAGCCGGATCACAGCCGTAGATCTGCATCCCAATCGAGCTCTGCAATTGCGGCGGCTGGCCAATAATTCCAACGTGCGCATAATCGCGGCCGACGCTCGCGCTCTCCCTTTCAACGCGACCTTCGATGCGGTGTTGACGGACGTTCCCTGTTCGGGCACGGGAACGTTGTCGAGGAATCCAGAGATCAAGTGGAAGCTGCAGCCCGAAGACCTCGGCGAGCTGCAAACCCGCCAGCTCGCCATCCTAAGTTCGGCGATGGAGCGAGTCGCGAGCGGTGGGCGGCTGGTTTATTCAACCTGCTCTTTGGAGTCCGAAGAAAATGAAGCGGTGGTGGACAATGCACTCAAAAACCACCAGGGCTTTCGCTTGGGCGATTGCCGGATGGATTTGGAGGAGTTGCGCAGCGGCGGCGAATTGGCATGGCCCGACCTCGATTCCTTGCTGAGTGGGCCGTACCTGCGAACCATTCCAGGACTCCATCCCTGCGATGGGTTTTTTGCGGCAGTGCTCAAGAAAATCTGACGTGAGTTATTTCAATTGCAGGTTGACGACCTCGCCGGCCAGCACCTTTTCGCCCGCGGCAGGCCTCTGGGCAGCGACCACGTCGCCGGAGAGGGAAGCCGCGTCCGAGGCAGCGGCTGGGTTGACCGGGCCCAGGCGCAGACCCGCTTGCTGCAAGGCTTCTTTGGCATTCGCCAGACTCTCGCCCACCAGGCTTGGCATCGCGAAAGCCTGCGGTCCAAGCGGCGCGCTCACCAGCAGACTGATCTGGGGCGAGGCCACGCCGTTCGCATTGGCGGGAGGATTCTGCGTAACCACCAGATTCGGGAGGATCCCTTCGATCTCGACTGTAGCCCCAGGCCCAACCTCCAGGCCGCGCCGGCGTATGTTCAACTCCGCAGCCCGCTGACTCTGGCCGGTGACGTCGGGAATCGAAACTCGTTGCGGTCCCAGGCTCTCGGCAACTCGTACTTGCCAGCCGCGCCGGACGGTGGTGCCCGGCGGAGGCAGTTGCGACAGAATTCGTCCTTGAGCCACTTCTGCGCTATAGAATTGCCGCTCCACCAGAACGCGCAGGCCCAAAGCGGAGATGGCGCGATTCGCCTCGGTCCGGGTCATGCCCTCCAGTTTAGGCACGGTAACTTCGCGACCGTGGATGGCAACACGCATCGCCACCATCGCCGAGGCCAGCGCCACCGCGACCAACACCAGGGCAAGGAACACCAGGCGGAAAAAATGTCGCATGCAAGGATTCTACCGCTCTCAGTGAGCTTCCCCATCGCCCGGCGCCACGTCGGGCGTATCCAGTTTTTCTGCGGCTTGGAGCGACGCATCGGCGGGCAAGTCCTGGAACACTTCTTTTTCCTTGCCTGCCAGGGCCACGCTCATGAAATTCATCCAGATAGGCAAGGCCGCGCGTGCGCCGGTTTCTTTTTGCCCCAGCGTTTTTTTCTCGTCATAGCCAATCCAGACGCCACAAGTCATGGAGGGGGAAAATCCGACGAACCAGGCGTCGGTGAAGTCATTGGTCGTGCCCGTCTTGCCGGCGATCGCGTAGGGCATCTTGGCGGCGGCCGCAGCGGTACCGTGCAAGACCACTTCCCGCAGCATGGAGGTCATGATACGGGCCGTGCGCGCACTGATCACATCTTTGACTTCAGGAAAATCCTCTTCCAACACGCGCCCTTCGTAGTCGGTTACCCGAGTGATGTAGCGAGGCGCGACCCGAACTCCGTCGTTGGGAAACGCACTGAAGGCCGAGGTTTGCTCCATCAGAGTAATCTCCGCCGCTCCCAGCGCCACCGGTAAGTACTCCGGGATATTGGAGGTGATTCCGAAGCGGCGAGTGTATTCGATGACGGTATGGATGGTAAGCTTCTCCGCCAGCTTCAGAGCAGGAATATTGCGCGACTGCGCCAGCGCCCGCCGCAGCGTGATGCTGCCCTCGAACTTGCCATCGTAGTTGTGGGGCGAGTACGGGCCGGCAGAGGTTGCAAAAGTTACTGGTAGGTCCACAATTGTGTCCTCGGGACTGGCGCCTTGGTCAATGGCTGCCGTGTACACATAGGGCTTGAAGGACGATCCCACCTGACGCAGGGCATGGATGGCACGATCAAACTTCGATTCGTCGAAATTCCTGCCTCCGACCAGTGCTTTAATTTCGCCGCTGTCATTGTCGAGCGCCACCAGCGCCCCTTGCGCGCCAGAGTTCTGTTCCAGACTCACTCGCGTCCGGCCTGCATCGCTGGAGAGAAGCTTCACGTACACCAAGTCGCCCACCGCGAGGATGTCAGCAAGTTTGCGGTTCGTCCACGCTCCATCTGCCTGGGTTAAGGTCGTGGTCCGCGTTCCCAGGCGCAACTTCGCGCCGTCTGCGTTGAATCCCGTGACCAACGCGTGGAGATAGGTTCCGGGGGAAGGATCCGTGTCTTCCCAGTCCGGGTCTTGATACCTGGCAGGGTCAATCCCCTCGGCGATAACGTTGAACAATTTGCCCTTCCAGCCGTGGCGCCGTTCATAGGCGGCGAGGCCGTCGAGGACCGCGCGGTTCGCGGCTTTCTGCAGATCCACATCGAGCGAGGTGTACACCCGCAAGCCGCCTTCATGCACTTCGCTGCTGCCGTATTTCGCCTCCAGGTAGCGGCGCACTTCTTCAATAAAGTATGGGGCCAGTGAGTTGGGATCATGTTGCAAGGTGAGCTGAAGCGGGCGGTCTTTGGCCTCCAGTGCCTGTTGCGCGGTAATCTTGCCATCTTCCAGCATGGCGTTGATGACCAGGTTTCGCCGCTTCAGCGCCCGCTCGGGATGCAGAATCGGAGAATAGTAGCCGGGCGCCTTCGGCAGGCCAGCCAGCAGCGCTGCTTCCGCGATCGTCAACTTCGCCGCGGGCTTGGAAAAGTAGTACTCGGAGGCAGCTTGAAAACCGTACACGCCGGACCCAAGAAAAATTTGATTGGCGTAGAGAGTAAAAATCTGGGGCTTGGTGAACCGCCGCTCCATCTGAATCGCCAGCAACGCTTCTTGTATCTTGCGGTAAAACGAGCGGTCGGGCGACAAAAATAAATTGCGCGCCAGTTGCATGGTCAGCGTGGAAGCCCCCTGGACCTTGCCCCCGGAAGCGATGTCGCGATAGGCGGCGCCGGCGATGCGCCAGAAGTTGATGCCGGAGTGAGCATAGAAGTCTTTGTCTTCGATGGAAACCAGGGCGTCACGCAACACGGGTGGATAGTCGTCATAAGAGGCGATGACGCGCCGCTGCAGCGCGAAGGAACCAACCACCCGACCCTTGGCATCGTAGAGCTCCGTAATGGTGCTGGGGCGGTAGTGCTGCAGTTCTTCGATCTGCGGGAGATTGGTGGAGTACACCAGCAGCAATCCGGCGGTGGCGCCGACCAGAGCGGCAATCAACACCAACATCCCAAACAGAACGCGGCCAACGATTTTTCTTCCCGCAACTTCCGCGTGCGTTGGCGACAATGTCTCCATAGGGCGGGCTGCGCTCAGAGTAGCAGTTGCGCGGGACGGGTGCTAGCGAGGGAGAGATTGGCGACGCCTTTATAGCAAA
Organism: Acidobacteriaceae bacterium; assembly: GCA_025360645.1. GTDB lineage: Bacteria > Acidobacteriota > Terriglobia > Terriglobales > Acidobacteriaceae > JANYBT01. The sequence continues at coordinate 50,235 of JANYBT010000056.1, forward strand.
AAACGCGCTCTCGGAGGAACGCGTTCTGGCCTGCTGTTCTCTAAACTGTTAGCTCTTGACGTCCCGCTTCTTCAGGACCTCGATCGCCTTCTTCAACTGATCATCCTGCGACGGCTTAGGTTTGGCTGCGTCCGGCGCGGCTTGGGTGTCCGCATCTTCTTCGGTCAGGCCAGCGTCCTCGTTATTGTCGACGACCAGCACATTCGGGGTCACCGCCACATCCTGAATCGCCTTGCCGCCCGGGGAATAGTATTTGGCCACCGAAAGAATCAGCGCAGAACCGTCCGGCAGATCCATCAGCTTCTGGATGGCTCCTTCGCCAAAGGTCTTGTCTCCCACCACATCACCCCGCGCATTCTCCAGGATCGCGGCCGCGATGATTTCCGCCGGACCGGCTGTCCCGCGATTCACCAATACCACCACCGGCAGGTCCGTGATCGCTTTTGCCGGATCCGCGTTAAACGCCTCTCGCGGATGCTTCTGTCCCTGCAAATACGTAATCGTGCCATGGTCAAGGAATAGGTTGGCGGTGGCAATGCCTTCCGCCTCGTCCCCGTCTGCCGCCTGCCGCAAATCCAGCACCAGCTTGTGCGCACCCTGTTTCTGCAAGGCCTTGATCTTGGCCGCGATCTCGACCGACTTGCCTTGCGGAAACGAATCTATTTTCAAATATCCGATTCCGTCTTCCATCATCTTGTCGGCGACGGGGGGGATGGTCACCGCATCGCGTGTCACCACGATCTTCTGCGGATCCGCTTTGCGCGGACGCACCACTGACACCGTGACCGTGGAGCCGGTCTGCCCCCAAAGCATACTGCGAATCTGCACCAGTGACATTTCGTGCGTGCTTTTGCCGTCAATGGCCTCCAAAATATCGCTGCCTTCCACTCCCGCTTTGTCGGCAGGGCCACCAGGAATGACGGAAAGCACTGCCGCATAGCCAAAGCGCTTGGAAACCGCAGCGCCAATGCCCACCTTGCCGGCGTTGCCGGAACTTTTGTATTCCCTGTACTCGGCGGGCGTGAGGTAGCTCGAGTCAGCATCCAGCGACTCCAGCAGCCCGTGTAAAGCGCCCCCGGTCACAGCGGAGATGTTCGGCTCTTCCACGTACTCGCGCTGCACTCGAGTCAGAACTTCGCTGTATACCTGCATCTGACGGTAGGCGCCCTCATCCGACGAGGCTCGCACCCCGGAGAGAGTTCCAGCCACCGTAAACAGCAGGATGCCAAATGAGGCAACTAAAATCCCGACTTTTATTTTCATGGACATGAATTTGACGTCTTCCGGTAAGAGAAGGTCACTTCCTCAGAAACTGCTCCGATTATAACGCTATAGATGCCAGGCCCAGCGAATAAGTTGGTGGGATGGAAAAGGAACTCGGCGGGCACAAAACGCAGCAAACCAGACTCTTCCCGAGTTACAATCTTGCGGGATGGAAGCATTTTTCTACAGCCGAATGAATTCTCTGGCTGGCCCGCTTATTCTCGGGGCCAGCGCTAAGGGACTGATTCTGCTGGAGTTCGATCGCGGCAAGCTCCCTCCCGTCCCGACCCCGGCAGCGATATGGGAACTCTCGGACGCGAAGCTGGCCCCCTACCGCCATCAACTGGAAGAGTTTTTCGCGGGCGAACGCCGCGAATTCGACTTTCCGCTCGATCTGCGTGGCACCGACTTCCAGCTTCAATGCTGGCGGGCACTGCTCAAGATTCCCTACGGCGAAACCCGCACTTATGCCGACATCGCTCGCGCGGTGAAGCGGCCGCAGGCCTTTCGCGCAGTCGGAATGGCCAATAATCGTAATCCGGTCGCGATTGTTGTGCCTTGCCATCGGGTGATCGCTTCAGACGGCACGCTCTGCGGCTATGGAGGCGGCCTCGAGGTGAAGCGCAAACTGCTGGAACTGGAAGGCGCCCTCAGCGCAAGCTTGGTCCACTGATCTTACGTCTACTGATCTTAAGTCTAGCGACCTTGCGTCCACTGATCTTGCCGGCCCTTCCTGCGGTAAACTGGCAACCTATGTCACCGAGACAATTTCTGGTTGCGTCCTTGCTCGCCATGCTTATAGCTGCACTTCCCGCTTCGGCCCGAAAGTCTGAGCCGAAGTTCTTGGCGCGCTCGGTTTCTATCGGGGGCACGATCTATCGCTACCAGGTGTTTGTGCCGGCGCACTTCAACCGACACCAGCAATGGCCAGTCATCCTGTTCCTGCATGGCTCAGAAGAGCGCGGAGAGGACGGTTTAGCGCAGACAAAAGTCGGACTCGGACCTGCGCTGCGCCAGCGTCCCGCCGATTTCCCCTTCGTCGTGGTGATGCCGCAGTGCCTCAAGGACAAGTACTGGACTGACGCTGACATGGAAGCAATGACCTTGGCGGCGCTCGATGCCTCAGTCAAGGAATTCCATGGCGATGCTTCCCGCATTTACTTGACCGGGGTCTCCATGGGCGGATACGGCACCTGGGACATGGCGGTGAAGTATTCCGGAAGATTCGCGGCCCTGGTGCCGGTGTGCGGCGGATTGCACGCCCCTGCCGACAGTCCCGGCATCCATGTTTCCATGGTGGATGACCCCAAGATCGGCGACCCTTACGCGGAAACGGCGCGCATCATCGGGGAGACCCCGGTGTGGATTTTCCACGGCGCCGACGACCCCGCGGTGCCGGTGCAGGAATCACGCAAGATGGCCGCAGCGTTGCGGGTGGGCGACCCTTACGGGCAATACACCGAATATCCCGGCGCAGGCCACAATAGTTGGGACCGCGCCTACGCCGAGCCTGACTTGCCGGGATGGCTGTTGCACAACAAGTTGAAGAAGTAGCCCTAGCTCTTCAAGTAGGCCAACACCTCTTCGGCGTGGCCCTCGGGCTTCACCTTGTCGAAGACGTGAGTAATGTTCCCGTCCGGCCCAATCACAAACGTGGTTCGCGCGATTCCCATCACCTTCTTGCCGTACATGTTCTTTTCCTTGATCACTCCAAAAGCCTCGCACACTTTGCGATCGCTATCCGCTAGCAAAGGGTAGGGTAAGCTGTATTTTTCCTGGAATTTCTTCTGCGCTTTGGAAGTGTCTCCGGAGATGCCCAGCAACACCGCCCCAGTCTTCTGCATCTGCTTGTATGCGTCGCGGAACCCGCACGCTTCGAGGGTTCAACCCGGCGTGTCGGCCCTGGGATAGAAAAACAGCACGACGGTCTTTCCCTTTAGGTCCTTGAGGGATACGTTCTCGCCGTTCTCGTCCGGCAAAGTAAAGGCGGGGGCTTTATCATGGACTTCCATGGGGTTGTTTTCTCTCCGCTCATCGTTATATCGCACGGCCGAGCTTAGCGCCACTGTCCTGGCGCTGGCATTGATTCTCGCCCAAGCGCTGCCCGCCCAGTTGACGCCAAAAACAAAGCCGCGCACAGGCCCGCGTGCGTTGGCACTGATTCAGTTGTCCCCGAACGGCAAAGGGCATTTGGTCCCGATCGCGATTCTAGATGGTGGAAGGTTCTTTGACGCCAGCGTTTACAAAGCCACCCCCGTGCCGATGGCGCTGGAGCCGGGCACGGTGTACGAAGGCTTCAAAACCGGAGTATCGCAGGGTCTGTTTACCATCACCGGGGTGCTGCAAGGACAACGGAGTTGGAGCGGCGAAGGGAAATGGATGCCGGCAGGCGAAAGGACCACCACCACCGTCTCCAAAACCCAAGGTCCAGTGACCGACGACAACGAAGGACCCCCGGTGCTGCGACGGGCTGACAAGACACCGCCCGAGCCGGCGACGCCCCCGCCACCAGTGACATCCCCACCGCCGGCAATCCCTGCTCCTGCGCCGCCTCCCGCCGACGCAACTCCAGAGCCAGCGGAGGACCCCAACCGTCCGATGCTGCGCAGAGGAGGGAGTAAGAACGATTCGAAGAAACCGGCCGCTGCCTCGTCCGACCAAAAGCGTACTCCAACGATCCCAACCGAACCTGCACCAGCCGCGGTGCAGTGGATTCCTGCGATTTCCGATGCATCCGGCCCAAATCCACGCGCCTATACTTTTGACGCCAAGCCAGAAGAACTGGCGGACTACCGCATCAAGATGCTTGCGCTGGCTACTGCTGAATTGCGTCGCCACCTCAAGGACGTCAGTCCGGCTCAGCCCCAGCCAGCGCCGGGAAGAAAAAGCACGCGACCGGTCGCGAGAAGTAGACCTGTTCAGCCGGCCTTTTCCAGCGACCAGTTGCGGATTTTCGACCTCACCTCCAGCAACGAGCCGGTGTTGGTGCTGTCCGGACAGGCGGAAATGCCAAGGTCCGGCACGAGTGCTCCTCCCACGGTATATTCGTTCACGCTGGTGGCCAGGACCAATCTTGCATTAGATGTGCGCAAGGTTTTCTACGCCCAGACCGACCTCGCACACCTCGACCTCACGCCGCGCCTGAAACTGATCGACGCCGTGGACGCCGACGGTGATGGCCAGGGCGAACTGCTGTTCCGGCGGATCACCGACGCCGGCAGCGCCTACTCCATCTACCGCGTCACTGGAGACCAGCTCTGGCCGCTTTTTGAAGGGACTCCATAGATCAGCGACGGCGCCCGATTCGCGTGTTGGGTAAGTGACTGCGATCCGCGCGTTCTGCAAGACCGGCTGGGATGCGCATGCCCTTTTCCCCGCGTCCGGAACAGGCCTATACTTTTGAGCATGGCAACCACCGACAAACACGCCCCTGGATCTTTCTGCTGGTTTGAACTGGCCACCACGGATCAAGCAGCAGCCAAAAAGTTTTACAACGGGATCTTCGGGTGGGCGGTTAGCGATTCGCCCATGGGCCCAGGCGAGTACTACACCATGTTCAAGCTCGAGGGCCGCGATGCCGCCGCCGCATACACCATGCGCTCCGATCAGCGGTCGCAGGGTGTGCCCCCGTACTGGGCCATCTATGTTGCCGTGACCAGTGCGGACGACACGGCGGCCCGCGCTCAGCAACTGGTCGGCACTGTTCTGGCCCCCGCCTTTGATGTGATGGACTATGGCCGCATGGCTGTAATTCAGGACCCCACCGGCGCCGTGTTTTCCATCTGGCAACCGCTGAAGCACCACGGCACTGGCATCTCGGAGGTGGACGGCACCGTTTGCTGGGCTGACCTCAACACCTCCGACCCCGATAAGGCCGGCAAATTTTACAGCGATCTATTTGGATGGAGCGTGAACCGAGAGGAGCATGACCCGTCCGGATATCTGCACATTAAGAATGGCGAGACCTTCATCGGAGGTGCTCCCCCGGCGAGTCGCTTCAATCCTAAAATGCCGCCCCACTGGCTGCTGTACTTCCAAACTTCCGACTGCGATGCCGTGGCCGCGAAAGCCAAAACCTTGGGCGCGAACATTTACATGCCGCCCATGACCATGGAGAACGTAGGCCGCATGTCGGTGATGGCGGATCCCCAGGGCGCTGTGTTCTCACTTTTCCAGCCGATGCCGAGGAAATAGCAGACTCCGCTTGCAGTGGGATGGGCATTTCGGATTAGAATAGGTCGCGGAGAGGGTCCCTCACTTACTCCACAATCGCCACTACATCACCGGGATTGACATTCGCGCCCGCCGCCACCGGGAGCTTGCGCACTATGCCCTTCTTGGGCGACTTCAGTTCGTTTTGCATCTTCATGGCTTCCACCACCACCAGCGCTTGCCCGGCTTCGACCAAGTCATTTTCCGCAACCAGCAGCCGCACCACCTTGCCCGGCATGGGCGCGACCAGTTTCTTCGGGCCTTTCTCGTCCTCGGCATCCACCTTGCGTCCGCGCAGCGAACGCGGGTCGCGCAGTTCAGTTTTATAACGGGAGTTGTCCACCCAAAGGTGAAGGTCTCCGCCTGCCAGTTCGCGCTTCACTTCGTAGGAGCGCCCGGTGATCAGGACCGACAAGACATCGGGGCGGGTCAGGATAGCATCTACGGCAACCGGTGCGCCGTCGAGTTGGCACACCCACTGGCCGTTTTTCCTCGCCAGCTCTAACTGGTACTGCTTGTCGTTAATCAGGACTTCGTAGGTCATAATCAGGGCTTAACGCAACGCCTCCGCGCGGCCGCGCACCTTCCAATTGGACGTCGCCAAGGCGGGGGTGGACGTAGTTCCGCTTTGCCCAATCCCAGCCGTGCCGCTGCTGCGGGTAGCTGCGGAGGCATCCAGCGCGGCGAACAATCCCGCGGCAATCGCCGCCACTTCCGGCGAGCCATGGTGCGCAATTGGATCGGCCTTGCCCTGCTTCATCAGCCGGTCCAGATACCCGGTGTCCAGCTTGCCAGCCTGAAAGTCGGGGTCGCTCAGAATCCTCTGGAACAATGAGATGTTAGTCTTGATTCCGGCCACAAAGTATTCGTACAGCGCTCGCTGCAAGCGCTGAATCGCTTGCGGCCGATCGGTTCCGTAGCCCACCAGCTTGGCCAGCAGCGGATCGTAGTCGATCGGCACCGTCCAGCCTTCGTACATGCCGCTGTCGCGCCGGATGCCCGGGCCGGATGGCGCCAACAACAACGTGATCTTACCTGGACTGGGAAAATAATTATTATCGGGATCTTCGGCGTAGATGCGGCACTCAATCGCGTGGCCGCGAATGGAAACATCCTCTTGCTTGAACGGCAGCGGCTCACCTTGCGCAATGTGGATTTGCAGATGCACCAGATCAAGCCCGGTGATGCACTCGGTGACGGGATGCTCCACCTGCAGCCGCGTGTTCATCTCCAGGAAGTAGAAATTCTTCTGTTGGTCCACCAGGAACTCGACGGTGCCAGCGTTGGTGTAATTAGCCGCTTGGGCCACCCGCACCGCGACCTCACCCATGCGGCGGCGCATGTCGGGATCGACCATCGGCGAGGGCGCTTCCTCCAGCACTTTCTGGTGCCGCCGCTGGATGGAACACTCGCGCTCACCCAGCCAGACTGTGTTGCCGTGCTCGTCGGCCAGCACCTGCATCTCAATGTGGCGGGGATTGACGATGGCTTTCTCGATATAAACTTCGCTGTCGCCAAACGAGCGTTGCGCTTCGCTCTTCGCGCCTTCGACCGCCGCGCGCAAGTCCTCGCGCTTGTGGACCAGCCGCATTCCCTTGCCGCCGCCGCCTGCCGCGGCCTTCAGCATGACGGGATAACCCACGCGCTCGGCCACTTGCTCGGCTTCCTCGATCGAGACCAGCCCTTGGGATGTTCCAGGCACAAACGGCACCCCGGCCTTTTCCATTTCCTGCCGGGCGCGGGTCTTTGATCCCATCATCTCCATCGCGGCGGGAGTCGGCCCAATGAACTTGACGCCGGCATCGGCGCAGGCTTGGGCGAATTTTGCGTTCTCCGATAGAAATCCGTATCCGGGATGAATGGCGTCAGCGCCCGAGCGCTTAGCGACATCGAGAATCTTGTCCATCCGCAAGTAGGACTCGGCGGCGGGCGCCGGGCCAATGGGATAAGCCTCGTCGGCCTTGCGCACATGCAGCGCAGCGCGATCCACGTCCGAGAACACGGCGACCGACGGGATCCCCAACTCGCGGCAGGCGCGAATCACCCGCACTGCAATTTCACCCCGGTTGGCGATCAGAATCTTCTTGAACATAGATCCAACTGGCTGACGTCGGTGGTCGCGCGGCCAGCATCGTCGCTCCACGACTTTACTGTGCCGCCTAGTACTTTAGCAATTTGGGCTAACGGAGAGGTGTGCGCTGGGTCACAAAGGGGTGTGCTTGCGGGCCCGTCCCCGGTCAGCCGATGCCGTTGATCTGATATGCTGCCGTAGTGACGACGCAATTTCAATTTCGTAATGGAGTTTCCATGCCACGCCTTTTGTTCGTTTTTGCCCTGGCCTTGTTGGCCATCAACGCTCCAGCGCAAGCGCAGCAGAAAGCGGGCGCCTCCGGGCACTACCTGTTTGCCTGGACCGGCGACGCGGCCAGCAAGGGCAATGATTTTCTGGCGGTGATTGATGCCGACCCAGCGTCGCCCTCCTATGGACACTTAGTGACCACTGTCACCACCGATCAGCAAACCATGTACGCCCATCACACCGAATACACCATGCCCGCCAGCGGGATGCTGTTTGCCAACGATCATGATGCGGGCCGGACGTTTATTTTCGATGTGCGCGACCCGCTACACCCCAAGGTGGCAACATCGTTCACCGATATGGACGGTTACATGCACCCGCACTCCTTCGTGCGGCTGCCCAACGGACACGTGCTCGGCACCTTCCAGCATGCGCATCACGACATGCACATAGGCGACGAGCACATGGGCACCAGCGGCGCACTGGTCGAGATCGACGACACCGGCAAGGTGATTCGCTCCAGCAGCAACGCCGATCCCGCGTTTCGCGACTCCCTGCTCTCCCCCTATGGACTCGTCGTTCTGCCCGAGCTTGACCGCATCGTCACGACCAACTCATCCATGCACGACGACGACATTCTTCGCGGCGTGACCTACCAGGTGTGGCGGCTCAGCGACCTCAAGCTGCTCAAGACCGAATACCTCGACACCGGCGACAACCACTATGGCCAGATCAGCCCCGAGGAGCCGCGTCTCGGCCCCGATGGCGCGGTCTATATCCAGACCCTCGGCTGCGGCATCGAGCGCATCACCGCCATCAAGAGTGATGCGCCCAAATCGCAACTGGTGTACACCTTCCCCGGCAACTGGTGTGGAGTTCCCACCATCGTTGGACACTACCTGGTGCAGAGCGTGCCCGCGATCCAAAGTATCGTGGTGATCGACATCGCTGACGGGGCAAAGCCGATCGAGGTGTCGCGCCTGAAGGTCAGCGACACTTTCAAGCCCCACTGGACAAGCTGGGACGCCAAGACTCAGCGCCTGGTGGTCACGGGCCGGGAGCCTCGGCTGTTCCTGTTGAAGCTCGATACCGCAGCCGGCGCTATCACGATGGACGAGACGTTTCACGACACCGACGGCAAGCCTGGCTTTAACTTCGAAGACCGCGCGTGGCCGCACGGCTGGAAGGGAACCGGGAAGCCCCACGGAGTGGTGTTTTCACGCTAGGTTGCCCAAAAGAAGAATGTCGAGTCTGAACTCTTGCTCGGCCACTTCCAGCCCTGCGTGTTCTTCCAGATACTCCAGGTCGGCGTTGATTTCGCGCCAAGCGAGCGGACGAACCGTAAATTTTGGCATCTAGTGCGAGGCTTTGCGTTTGGCCGCTCGGGCACGGAGTTTTTGCCGAACTTCCTCGACCATCGCGGGGGTCACCTCAAGTGGAGGACCTGAATTGATGGCACGAAGCAGGAGTTGTTCAAGCTGCTCTTTGGCCTTGCGCTTTTGATCGGCTCGCACCAATTCGCGGACGTATTCGCTGGCACTACTGTAGGCCCCCTCGCGCACCTGCCCTTCCACATATTCCTTCATGGGATCGGGAAGAGAGATATTCATGGTTTGCATAACGAATTCCTCATCCAAATACCTTAGCGGAAATGGCAGTTTTTGTCAGTTATTGGCAAGATGCTGGGCACCCTTCGCCTCCCCACCGCCCCGACAGGTTTTTTCGTCCTGCAACCTCCCGGCGCAGAGCGCGAGTCGGGTAGGATGAAGAGCTTGGGGCTTCCCGATCAAAACAGTCAACCGAGCGATCCGAAGGACCGCACCGCGAGAGCGGTGCGCCAGGCTAGTTCGTCCGCAGCGGCGTGGGAGTTTTCCGCGGTTGGGTTGATCACGCTGGTCGCGGCCCTGCTGCGGTTTCTGTCGTTAAGCCAGAAGTCGTTCTGGTTCGACGAAGGCGTGAGCGTTGCCATCGCGCGGCTGCCGCTCTATGACTTCCTGCGCATTCTTTGGCGCCGCGAAGCCAACATGTCGCTGTACTACCTGCTGCTGCGGGGATGGCTCTACCTGGGCCACAGCGAGGGTTGGGTTCGCAGCCTGTCGGCCCTGTTCGCCATCGCCACCGTTCCACTGGTGTATTGGCTGGGGCGGAAAATGTTCGACGCCCGCACCGGAGCGATCGCAGCGGCTTTGCTCGCCGTCAATGCGTACCACATCCGCTACGCACAGGAGGCCCGCAGTTATGCGCTCTTCACTCTCCTCGCAACTCTCTCCGTGGGCTTCCTTTGGAATTGCGCCACCAGCAACTCGGCGAGCAGTCGGCGCTGGCACATCGTCACCAGCGTTCTAACAATTTACGCCCACTTCTATGGGGTTCTGCTGGTGGTATCGGAGTGGGCGTGGGCGCGGTTTGGGTCGGGATTCGCGTTGATGGTCCATCGCAACTGGCGGCGCATCCTCGTCTTCGCCTCTCCGACCCTGCTCTTCGTAGTGCTGACTGGCGTCGGACCGCTGGCATGGATTCCCCGACCGGGGTTTCGGGAAATGTATCAGTTCTTGCTGGCCCTTTGCGGAAACGGCGGAAGGATCCTGCTTCTGCTCTACGTCGTATGCATCACAACGGCGAGCGTTTCATCTCGCACGGCCGCGGAGCCGACTGATATCGGCAGATCCGCAACTCGATTGCTGCTGCTCTGGCTCGCGCTGCCGCCTCTGCTTATTCTGTTGGTATCCCAGGCCAGGCCCGTGTTCCTGGGCCGCTATTTTGTGTTCACCCTGCCCGCGTTAGTCCTGCTCGCTGCCTGCGGCATCACACGAATGTCCGGACGATGGATTTCGCCTCTCCTGCTGGTAATCATGCTATCTCTCTCCCTGCGCGGCACACAGTCCTACTACGCCCACGATTTCGATATTGAGCGTGAGGATTGGCGCGGCGCTACTAGTTATGTGCTGGCCAATGCGCAACCCGGAGACGCCGTGATTTTTTATACCGTCATGGGTCGCATGCCTTACGAGTACTACCGCTGGAACCAACCTGGACCGGAGGTCCTGTGCCCACGCCACGGCGACGCCGTCAGCTTTCGCGACTTCCTGGGCCATCCGGATCTCGCAATTCTTCAGCCGTCTTTCGCCCAGCATGCACGAGTGTGGCTCATCCTCAGCCATAATCAACGAGGCCTCGGCCAAGGGTCTGACGCTGCCACAGCATTGCTGGCGTGGGCGCTGGCGAACGCCTATCCGAAGGCTCAACCGCTGGAGTTCCCTGGCGTTCAAGTGCGGCTTTATGCTTCCGCACCGGCGAACGGAGGTCGCTAGTCCATGCCGTCAGGGGTTCGCAGGTTGATGCCGGGCACGCTTGACGAGTGGTTGCCGCCATCCATTCTGGCCGCCGGTTTTCTCGCCCGCCTCTATCTCGCCCACCTCACTTTTCTTAACCCAGACGAGTGCCTGCACTACTTGTTGGCAGTACAACTGTCCCTGGTCGATGTTTACAAAGCCACGCTCACTACGGCGCATCCTCCGCTGCTGATCTTCTTGCTCTATTACTGGCGTGGACTCGGACATTCCGAACTCGTACTTCGACTGCCCAGTGTCCTCGCCGGCACGGCTTCCTGCTGGTTCGCATTCAAGTGGCTGGAGAACCTAGCGGGCCGCCGAACCGGCACCATCGGTCTATTTTTGCTGGCATTCTCGCCGTCGTTAATTGACGTCTCTGCTGAGGTCCGGCAGTACGCGCTATTACTCTTTTTCATAGCGGCGGCGCTGTTTCTGTTCGACCGCGCCATGGCCCGCAACTCGCCTCGCGGGATGATGCTATTTTCGCTCGCGCTCTACGGCGCGCTGCTCTCGCATTACTCCTCCCTGGTTTTTGCGCTGAGCATTGGCCTCTACGCTGTGGTGCGGTTCTTTCGAGAAGAAAGACAAGTGAGGGTCTTGGCGGTCTGGTTGGCGGGACAGGCGGCTGCGCTGGCGCTGTGCGGGTGGTTGTTCATCAGCCATGTCGCTCGAATTCGAAGCCTCGGCATGCCGCAGGAAATCGCTGACACCTGGCTCCGCAAGTCGATCTTCCACGCCGGCGAAGACAGCCTGCTGCCTTTTGTGCTTCGCGAGACTATCCGCCTGTTTCGCTACTTGTTTGGCAATGGTTTCGTAGGCGCCTTGGGACTATGCCTAGGTTTGGCCGGTGTGGTCTGGCTCGTGCGAAACCGGCGCGCATTGCCGCAACATTCCCGTCAACTTGCCTGGCTTCTAACTCTACCGTTTCTGATTACCGCCACGGTCTCGGTCGCTGGATTCTATCCCTACGGCGGCACCCGGCACGACGTGTTTCTCTCGCTGTTCGCCATGGCGGCGGTGGCGGTTGGGATGGCCGCCTGGACACCGCCGCGACGGTGGGTAACGCCGCTGCTACTCACGGTGGCCGTGGGGATAGCGAACTGGTCGCCATCGCCCGGCGGGCCCTACATCCGGCCGCGCGACCAGGCCCAGACGCAGATGCAGCAGGCGCTTTTGTTCGTCCGCCCTCAGCCCGGCCGCGACTCGGTTATCTTCACCGACTACCAGAGCGGCCTACTGCTGAGCTACTACCTGTGCGGACGCTCTATCGTGCAGTTTGAAGGTCCTTTTCAGCCGTTTCAAGATGCGACATGCGGTCAGACCCGGATCGTGGTCTGGCAGTCGCCGGATTGGATGTTCCACGCCGAGGAATTTCCGCGGATTCTGCGGGATGCCGAACCGGCTTTTGCCCTCTCGGGTAAGCGAGTCATGCTGTTTCAGGCGGGATGGACGGTAAATGCAGAACCCGACTTTCGCCAGTTGCTGCAACACTATGGCTGTCCCGCACCTGCCAATTTCGGGAACAACATTCTGGCTTGCGAGATCACTGTGTCTAGCGCTGCTGGCGACACCACCCGCAACTAACGCGCGAGGGATTTCATAGCAGCACCTTGCGCCCAAAAACAAACAGGCCCCAACCTTTCGGACGGGGCCATTTCCTGAGGAGGAAAGCCTCTACTTCTGATCGAGTTGAATACCACCCGCGGCCGGCTGCTTCTCTGCTTTGGCTTTCTTGGTGGCCATGGTCTTGTCCACCCATTCGTCGGCAGCCTTCAGGTCGGCGCTCCGCGCGGCCGGATCGTCGCATTCCAGATCGGCCCTTTCCCGGTACATCAGGTTCAGATAGGCCATCGCATCATCGTAATCCGGACGCAGATCCAAAGCTTTCTTCAGATTGTCAATGCCATCCTGAACCACTGCGCCGTTTTTGGCTTTCAACTGGCCGCAGACCTTCTTGTCTTTCAACGGCTCTTCCGGCTTCAGGCCCAGCTTGACGCGTTCTTCCATCCGAGGCTGATACGACTCGGTCCAATCAATGACCCCGATGGAATAGTAGGTCTCGGGATCGTTGGGGTCCACCTCCGCCACCTTGTTGTGAAATTGCTTCGCGTCGTCCATTTTCTTCATGTTGAAGTAGAGGGACGCAATGCCCTTCAAGCTGGTGGTCTGCTGGTCCCGCTCCGGGTTCATTTCCAGCACTTTCTTGAACTGATCGATGGCCTGATTGGCCAAACGGTTATTGTCTTCCGTGTCGGCGCCGGGAATGTACTGATTGGCATAAGCGGTCGCCAGATACAGCCGGGCGTTCAGCAAGCTTGGATCCAGGTCCACCGCCTTCTGAAAACGGTTGATCGCCTCTTCGTACTTGGCGTTCTTATACGCCTGCACGCCCTTGTTCAGGTTGTCGCGCGCCTGTAGCTTGGCGCAGCCGGTGCCCGCGAGAAGCGCGAAGCCAGCGGCCACAATTATCAGCAGTCTCATGCCGTTTTTCATTGCGTCAAAATTCTCCCTTGCCACGGTGTCCGAATCGTTCTTGACCGGCTGCGAGCCCAAGGACATGGAACCAACGCCGCGATCGATGTGACTCGCCAGCCCTCCCTGGAACAGGCTGACGCCAACATTCTAATTGCCGGCTTCAATCTTGGCAGTGATCAAACCCACCTTTTCCACTCCCGCCGCATGGGCAATGTCGATCACATTGGCCACATCGGCGAAGGGCACGTTGTTATCGCCCTTTACGAACATCACCTTTTCCGCGCGTGTCTTGTAAACCTCTGACAAGCGCGCTTCCAGGGTGTCCCAAGTGACGTCATCCTGGTTGATCTTCAGGTCGGGAGCTTTTCCTGAACCCGCGTCGATCAATTGAACCACGATAGTTCGGTCCGGAGTCGGCGGCGGGGCTTTTTGGTTCGGTGGGGGCGGCTGAGGCACCAGCGCGTCCAGCCCTTTCGGAGTGAGCGGCGTGATCACCATGAAGATGATCAGCAGAACTAGCAACACATCGATGAGCGGCGTGACGTTGATGTTTGCACTTTGGTGCCCGCTCGTACCTATTGACATACTCATAAGCTTGTCTCCTGGAGTCGCACTCTGCCCCTATTGCCCACCCGGCGCTGCCGGTGCCTTGGGCATGGCGCCTTGCTTCTTTTGATCGGTAAGCAGGCCCAGATCGTCCACACCCGCCGACCTCACGTTGTCCACGACCTCCACCACAGCGCCGAACTTGGCGCGGGCGTCAGAGCGGATAAACACCCGTTTGTCCACCCGGTTCGCCAGACGGTCCTTCACTTTTTGCGTGAGTTGGTCGACCTGAATCTGGTCCGTACCGAAAAACACTTTGCCGTCGCGCATGATGGCGACCACCAAAGCGTCTTCCTTGTCCGCGTCCGGCATTGCTTCCGGACTATTCACTTTTGCCAAGTCCACGGAAATGCCCTTCTGCAACATGGGCGTGATCACCATGAAAATGATCAGCAGCACAAGCATGACGTCCACCATCGGAGTCACGTTGATGTCTGAACTGATCTTGGATCCTTCGTCTCGTTTTGAGATGGCCATATCTGTATTTCTCCTGCGCAGCTCTCTGCGCCCGGGGTTCTTGCCGAACTGCTTCCTGGTTTCGGCCCGGGCGCCGGAGAATCCCAGCGCCCGCGTAGCAACTCAAGGGACAGCTCTGAGGTGGTTACTTACGCAGCTGCCCTCTGCGTTTCAGGAAGTAGTCGACCAATTCGCTAGACGAGTTGTCCATTTCGACGTCGAACGCTTCCACACGCCCAGTCAGGTAGTTGAACATCATGACCGCCGGGATGGCGACCAGCAATCCCACTGCCGTGGTGACCAGGGCTTCCGAGATACCACCAGCGACGGCCGCCAGACCGGTAGCCTTGTTTTCCGAAATGCCGCGGAACGCATTCAGAATACCGACCACCGTTCCGAACAGCCCGATGAAGGGGGCGGTGGATCCGATGGTGGCCAAACCGCCCAGTCCGCGCTTCAGTTCGGCGTGCACAATGGCTTCGGTACGTTCCAGTGCCCGCTTGGAGGCCTCAATGGTCTCGCCCGGAATATCGGCACTGTCCTGGTGCGCTTGGAATTCCATCAGGCCGGCAGTCACCACTTTGGCCAGATGGCTCTTCTTGTTGCGCTCCGCGACTTTAATGGCCTCGTCGATCCGGCCGTTCTTCAGTGCGCCGGCGACTGCCGGGGCGAACGCGCGCGATTGGCTGCGGGCCGCGTTGTACGCCATCAGGCGATCGATCATCACGCCGATCGACCAACCCGACATGATGAACAGGATAAGGACCACGAGTTTCGCTAGAATGCCCATCGACTTCCACATCGAAAGTGGATCGAACCCGACCGTTGGTTCTTGGAACATCCAGGTCGCAAACATGGGCACGTGACTCACAACCGCGCTTGCTAAGTTAGCTATCAACATGAGTTGCTTTCTCCTCCTCAGAAGAACTTTGGTTTCGAACTCGGCTGGTTGCTCCCCCGGAACCGCTCGCGGCCCGCAAAGACCAACCACCACCGTAACGCCAAATTTCTACTACCTCTAACCGCCTGACAGCGTGAAATTCACGTCCACCTGGGTTTCCACTGCCACCGGCTCACCGTTCAGCAAGTAAGGCTTGTAGCGCCATTGCTTCACGGCTTCGATCGCGGCGGGCGACAACATAGGATGCCCGCTGATGACCTTCAGGTTTTCAATCGTTCCGTCTTTGCTGATTTCCGCCTGCAACAGTACATGCCCTTGGATGCGGGCTTGCCGGGCCAGGGGAGGATAGCTGGGCTGAACTTTCTTGATCAACAACCCAGTAGAGACGCCCTGGGAGACTCGCACCCGGGAGGGGGTTGCCGCTTTGGGGACGGCCACGGGCGTCGAACTGATGATGCCATTCAGCACGCCACCCATCTGTCCACCCGGAATACCGCCCGGAACGCCGCCCACCACGCCGGAGGCCGACATCACCGGCGCAGGCGCTTCTTCTTCCTTGATCATTTGAATCTTTTCAGGAATCTTGGTGGGGGTTCGGAGCTGTCCGTTGATGATGTCGGACTGGATCTGCTTCACCACTTTCACTACCGCTGCAGCCGGCGGGGGTGGCGGCGGTGGCGGTGGCGGCGGCGCCACCAGGAACGTCATGAGCTGCTGTTTTGGCAGCGCCTCTGTGTAAATCAATGGGATCAGGATCAGCAGGCCAAGCAGCATCAGTTGCACGATGAAAGAAACCGTCGTGGTCACTCCGCGCTTGGTCTTCAGTCTCCCACCCGACTCGATCAGGCTGTCTTCAAACATAAGGCTTCTCCCTACACCAGGACCCTACGTGCCTTTTAGACACCGGCCACGCCCGCTTTGCTCCCGGAGATTCCACATCCTTTCCGGGCATCGCAAACTCAACCGGACTCAAACAAACTTTGTACCACAGCTTCCGCCCAGATTACGCCTTCGCTTTTTCGGCTGCCTTTTTCCCTGCCTCAACCGGCATGGAAATCGGACGCTTCCCGCGATCGCTCCGCCAATCCTGATAGGCCACCAGGATGGGAGCCGCAATCGCAATCGACGAATACGTTCCGATCAAAATTCCAATCACCAGGGCGAAGCTAAAACCATGCAGCACTTCTCCCCCAAACAAATACAACGCCAGAACAGTAAGGAAGGTCAAGCCCGCTGTCAAGATGGTCCGGCTCAGCGTCTGGTTGATGCTCTTGTTGACGATATCGGCCAGGCGCTCCCGCCGCAGCAACTTGATGTTCTCGCGGATGCGGTCAAACACCACAATCGTATCGTTGTTGGAGTAGCCGATCAGGGTGAGAATCGCCGCAATGACGGTCAGCGAAATCTCTTTGTTGATCAGTGAAAATGCGCCTACCGTGATCAGAGTGTCGTGGAAGACCGTTACCACCGCGGCCACGCCGTAGATCAACTCAAAGCGGAACCACAAGTACACCAGCATCCCGGCCAGCGAGTACAAGACCGCCAGTTTGGCTTGGGTTTGCAGTTGCTTTCCCACCTGCGGCCCGACAATTTCTACGTTCCGGACGCCGAAGTCGGAGAGGTAAAAATCGTCCTGCAGCGCCGCCAGCGTAGAAGCGTCCACCGTCCCCCGAAGTTCCTCCAGCGAACTCAGCACGCCGCCCTTGGTCTTGTCGCGGTAGGCCACAATGGCCTGGCCCAGCGCCGTGTAACGCTGGTTCGCGTCGGTCCCAGCATGCAGCGGATCTTTGTCCATCAGAAAATTCGTGACCACCAGAGAACTCGCGTTGTTCAGATCCACTTTGCCGGCGGGAGCATTGCTTTCCAGCGCATTGATGATCTGGGTCTTACCCTTGTCCAAGGCTTGTTCGCTGGTCTCGTTGATGTCGAGGGCGACCAGAACCTCGTTGTTCCCCGGCGCTCCGTAGCGCTGAATGCGGGCATTATGCAGGCCCGCGCGATCCATCGCCGCCCGCACCCCGTTGTCGTCCGGCGAGTGCGCGAACTTCACATACACCAAGGTTCCGCCGCGGAAGTCCACGCCCAGCGGAACTCCATGCCAGAACAGCATGGAAAAAATTCCCGCTATGCTGAAGACCAGCGAAAAGGCCAGAAAATACCACTTCTTGCCGAGAAAATCGATGTTCGGATTCTTAAAAAATTCCACGCTGCTTTAAAACCCCCAAACTTCCAAAACTGCGGATGCTTCCCGCCTCATCCCTCTGAACCGAGAGACCTAAATGCTCAATGCTTCTCCGCGCTGTTTGCGCGACAGGAGCCAATCAAAAATCACTCGCGACACAAACACGGCCGTGAACAGGTTCGCCAGCAGACCGAACACCAGCGTCACCGCAAAGCCCTTCACCGGTCCGGTGCCGAACAGGAACAGGATAGCCGCCGACACAATCGTGGTGACGTGAGTATCCACGATGGTGACCCAGGCGTGGCTAAAGCCCTGGTCTACTGCCGAGGGCGGCGTCTTGCCGTTGCGCAATTCTTCCCGGATCCGCTCGAAAATCAGCACGTTCGAGTCCACGCCCATACCCACCGTGAGGATCACTCCCGCAATCCCCGGCAACGTCAGCGTGGCCCCGAAATAACCCATGAATCCCAGCAGGATGACGAGGTTCAGAATCAACGCCAGGTCCGCATTGATGCCAGCCCCGCGGTAGTACACCAGCATGAAAATTAGCACCGCCATCATGCCAATCACCGCTGCCCGCACGCCCGCGCGAATCGATTCCGAGCCCAGCGAGGGCCCGACGGTTCGCTCTTCCAGGTAACGAATGCTGGCCGGCAGTGCGCCCGAGCGCAGCACCATCGACAAGTCTTTGGTTTGCTGATCGGTGAATCGCCCGGAAATCTCTCCCCGGTCGCTGATCTCCGACTTAATCACCGCAACTTCCACAACCTTGTTGTCGAGCACGACAGCCAGGTTGTCGCCGACATGGGCACTGGTGAAGGCTGAGAAACGCCGCCCACCCTCCGCGGTCAGGTTGAAGTTGACCGAAGGCTGCCCGTTCTGGTCGCGGGAGGCGTCGGCCGCACGCAAGTCGCGTCCCGTCACCGCCGAAGCCCGTGAAATCAAGTACCATCGTGGGCCCGCATCACCCGTCGATGCCACGCTGCGCTCCTGCAACAGCAACGCATCGGGCGGCAACACGCCGCCATGGCTCTGCAGCGCTTCCTGCTCGCTGGAATACGGCCCGCCCAGCGATTGCCGGATCTGCAACATCGCGGTGGACTGCATGATTTCCTTCACCCGGCCCGGATCATCCACACCTGGCAACTGCACCAGAATCTGATACTGTCCCAGCCCGTGCTCTTGGATCACCGGCTCGGTCACGCCCAACTGGTCAATCCGATTGCGGATGGTTTCAATGGCCTGCCCCACCGCCCGGTTCTTCAGGTCCGCCAGCACGGTCGGCTTCATCGCCACGGTCCAAGAATTCTCTGCTCCGGAAACCAGGTCGTATTCCGCCAAGCGATCTTGCACGATGGTCCGCAAGTCGCCGCTCTGCTCCGGCGGAACCCCCTTGATCTGAATCTTCTCGGGATTGTTCACCGCATCGGGCTTGCCGATTTCCGTGTACGTGATCTTGCGGGTCCGCATGTCCTCTTTCAACCGCTCGATGGCGTTGTCGGAGTCCACGTTCACCGCATCGTTCACCATCACTTGCAGGATCAGGTGGGTGCCGCCACGAAGGTCCAGCCCCAGATGGATGCGCTCGCCGATGGAGGCCAGCAGACCTTTGCCCGACCAGTCCTTCGGAATGCCGACGATCCCGAACAGGAACACCACCAATATCCCGATTATCAGTACTAGTTTCCAACCCAGATTCTTAGTCATGACGAATGAAGGCTCTCTCGTATTCAGCAACAGATATTTTTTTTACTGCTTCGCTGCTTCCTCAGGTGTGGTCACCGCCACCACCGAGGCCCGGCTCACTTCCAGGCGCAAATTGTCGGGCGGCACGCGGAGATGCACCGAGTCGTCCTTGAGCGCGACGATCGTGCCCCGCAACCCGCCGCTGGTGGTCACCTTGTCGCCGTTCTTCAATTCGGTCAGCATTTGCTGCCATTTCTTTTGCCGCCGTTGCTGCGGCAAAATCAGAAAAAAATAAAAAATGGCAAAAATGAAAACCAGTGGCGCCAATCCAACCCAACTACCCAAGCCCGGCATTTGCCACATTGCCGCCGCGCTCGAGGCCGTTCTCTCTGCAAAATGAAAAATCATAATATTCTGAAACCAATCCGCTTTCGCCTCTCCTAGTGCAGCCGAGGCCCAGCCAGCCCTTTAAATCCAGTCGCCGGATGAGACTGCGCCGCTAGCCAGGCGCCGTGACCTCGAGCGTTTTCTCGATGATTTCTTCCTACTCGTAGGACGGAGACCCTTCAGTGTTGGGCTTGATTCGGGGTGGGTACAGCTCGGAAAGAACGCACCTTCTCCCCAAGTAGAATAGAATGCCGTACTGTTCGCATCGTGTCAAGGTAGAAGCTCAGATTGTGAACGGTATTTAACACTTGGGCCAGCACTTCTCCCGACGCATACAGGTGCCGCAAATAGGACCGCGAGTACCGTCCGCACACCCGGCAGCCGCATTTTGGGTCGAGCGGACCCTCATCTTTGGCGTAGCGGGCCTGCTTGATGGATACCCTGCCCTCCGAGGTAAACAGCAGACCATGGCGCGCTGCCCGCGTCGGCAGCACGCAATCCATCATGTCCACCCCCATCTTGGCATACTGCGCGATTTCTTCCGGATAGCCGACTCCCATCAAGTAGCGGGGCTGGTCTGAGGGCAAGTGCTCCAAAGTCGAGGCCACCACGTCATAGGTCTTATCCCGGGACTCGCCGACGCTAAGCCCGCCCAGCGCGTAGCCGGGAAAGCCGATCTCGATAGTCCGCTCCGCCGATTCGCGGCGCAGCTCCAGGTCCATCCCGCCTTGCACGATGCCGAAGAGCGACTGGGTTTGCCGGAAGTTTCCGGTCTCCAGGTTCGGGTTTACAGCCGATTCCTTCTTACCTTCGCCATTCTCGCCGGAGTGACGCGTTCGCTCTTCACTTGAAACTGGAAACTCGAAACTCGAAACTGGCTTCCAGGGCACCTCGTCTTTGTGCTCCTCAAAATATTTCTTCGACCGCTGCGCCCAGCGCAGCGTCAGTTCCATCGAGGAACGCATTCGCTCCCGCTCAGCCGGGTATTCCGTACATTCATCAAACGCCATGATGATGTCGGCGCCCAGCCCGATCTGGGATTCCATCGCACTCTCAGGACTGAAAAAATGGGCGGAGCCATCCAGGTGCGACCGGAACGTCACTCCCTCCTCCTTGACCTTGCGGAGTTCATTGAGGCTGAAGACCTGAAAACCACCGGAGTCGGTCAGAATGGCGCGATTCCACGCCATGAACCCATGCAGCCCGCCCATCTGGCGTACAGTCTCGACTCCCGGCCTCAAATACAGGTGGTAGGTATTGCCCAGCAGAATATTGACGCCCAGCTCTTCCAGCAGGTCCTGGGGCACGCCCTTGACCGAACCTAGCGTCCCCACTGGCATGAAGACTGGGGTTTCGACGATGCCGTGAGGGGTCAGCAGCCGTCCGGCCCGGCCCGCGCCAGCGGTGGCGTCAACTTTGAATTCGAGGGACACTGCAGGTAATTGTAAATGCTGGCCAAGAACCCTCACCGCAGCAGAGCCAATCCGTTGTTGATGAAATGGACCAGCATGGTGGGCCATAGACGATCAGATCGCGCTCTCAGCCAGCCGAAGGTGATGCCCATGGGCAACGTATAGGCCGACTGCGCGATGGCTGCCGGGGTCAGGTGATAGCCGTGGTACTGGAAATGGGAAAGGCTGAAAAAGATCGCGGAAAAAACGATTGCAAACCAGTCTCCTCCAAGTTGCTTTGCCACTGCGAACATGGCTCCCCGAAAGAGAAATTCCTCAGCCATCAGTCCAAACCCGAGAAAGGCGGCGATTTCCACGACGCCATGAATTGGCGGCAAATACACGCGCACCCAAAAATCCGCCACGGCCGTGGCTGCGAGCCACGCGGCGGCAATTAAGGCCATCCAGCGGAAATCTTCCTTTTGAAGGGCTCCGCGACGCGTGGGCCAGCGTTTCCCCACGAGTAAATAGAACGCAAACGCAACCAGGCAGGAAGTGATGCGCGCATCGGGAACCCATGCCACAGCGGGCAGTGAATTCATGGCCGCCCGGTATAAATACAGATCTGTGTATCGGATCAAACCCAGGGAGGCCACTGCCAATGCCGTCAGGGTCAATATCCCTAGCGGCCATGAGTGGACCGGGGCGCCAGCTTGAGCCCTGCTAGTCGCACTTTGGTTCGGTGGAGCGTTCAAATCCATTGTGTAAAAGCCTTGCTAGCAATCATTGACCAAATGGTAAATGGAACGTACCGCAAGGCACTTCACTGCGCGCAGCCGTGATTGGATCAACCTTCCCGATTCCCTACTTCCCGTATTCGTTCTTCACCACTTCGCCACCCTTCATCACAAACTTCACCCGCTCCAGCGTCGTGATGTCTTTCAGCGGGTCCCCATCCACCGCGATCATGTCGGCCCACTTCCCTTGCTCCAGGCTTCCCACCTTATCGCTCCATCCCAGCAGGTCCGCATCGTTGACCGTCCCGCTTTGAATGGCTTGCAGCGGCGTCATGCCCAACCGTACATACACCGCGAACTCGTGCGCGTTGAGGCCATGCGGGTACACCGCCGCGTCCGTTCCCATCCCAATCTTCACGCCCGCTTTCATCGCCTTCTGGACGTTGTTCTGCCCCGCCGCGCTCACCATATCCATCTTGCTGCGCACATAGCCGGGCAGGTTGGTCTTGGCAGCATTTTCGCGGTGCCAGTCCATCAGGTACAGCGTCGGCACCAGATACGTCCCATTCTTCTTGAGCATCGCGATGGCCGCATCGTCCATCAGATGCCCGTGCTCAATCGAATCCACGCCCGCCTCTGACGCCAGCCGCACCCCTTCCGCGCCGTGTGCATGGGCCGCCACCTTGCGCCCCAGGCGGTGGGCTTCGGCGACAATCGTCTTCATCTCCTCCAGCGTGTATTGCGAAGCGTTGGGATCGTCGCCCTTTGACATCACTCCGCCGGTCGCACAGATCTTGATCAGGTCGGCCCCGTACTTGATGACCTCGCGCACCTTGTGCTGCACCCCTTCAATTCCGTCCGCCACACCACCGCCCGTCGCGTGGTACTCGAAGGGCAACAGGTTATTGTCACAGTGGCCGCCGGTAATGCCCAACGCCGGCCCGCTCACCAGCATGCGCGGACCCGGCACGTCTCCGTCATTGATGGCATCCCGCAGCGCTACGTCTGCATAGCCGCTCGCTCCCACATTGCGCACCGTAGTGAATCCCGCTTCCAGCGTGGTTCGCGCATTGTGCGCGCCCATCAAAGCCTCACGCGGCACGGAGATCCCCAAACCCGAATAACCGAGCGACGTGGGGTTGAACGTCAGGTGCGTGTGCGCATCAATCAATCCAGGCAGCACGGTTGCGTTCGGCAAGTCGATGGTCTGCGTGTTCGCGTCCGCCGGCACCGCCGACGCCGGCCCCACACTGACGATCTTGTCCCCCTCAATCACGATCGCCTGGCCAGACAACATTTGTCCGGTCTTTATATTCAGTAGTTGACCGGGGCGGACCACAATCCGCTTTGTCGGAACGCCCGCAGTCTGTGCCATCGCCAGAGTGGCGGCGCCCAGCAAAACAACAACAGCCAGCAGCTTGTTTGTTTTCATAGGACCTTTCCCCACTTGATCAATCTCCGCCGGGCCCATCATTGCTGGAGTATTGTTCCAGCGAATCCAGTTCTTGCGTTAGCGCGTCAATCCGCCACTGCAGCACGTTGCGGATCGACAACATTCCCAGCAAATGACCGTCCTCGTCTGCCACCGGAAGATGGCGGTAGTGCCGCTCCACCATGGTGGCCAGAGCTTCTCCGGGAGTGGTTTGCAACGTGGCCATTTCCACCGGCGTGGTCATCAACTCGCGCACTGGGATCGCGTCGGGGGCCCGCCCGCTCAGCGAGAGTCTTCGCAACACGTCCCGTTCCGTGAAAATGCCTGCCACCCGCTTTTCTGAATCGACCACAGCGACTGCGCCTACGTGCCGGTCAATCATGGTGCGGATCGCGTCCTCCGCGGTCGCCTCTGCTTTCACCGACGGAATCTCCTCATCGCACAAGTCCAGGATGGTCATAGAATTTTCCTCACTTCCGTTGCCGTTCAATCTGCCGTCACCACTGCGTCCGCCTCAATCTCCACCAGCATATCGGGCGACACCAGAGCGCAAATCTGCACCATCGCGGTCGCCGGACGAATGTCCTTGAAAAACTCCCCATGCGCCTTCCCCACCTTCTCCCAATCCGCGATGTTGGTGACGAACACCCGCGTTCGCACTACATCTTTCATGCCGGCCCCAGCCTTCTGCAGCGCCGCATCAATGTTCTTCAGCGTCTGCACCGTCTGCGCATAAACATCGCCTAACCCGACGATCTTGCCGTCCGCACCCGTCGCCGTCGTGCCCGCCACATATACATTCGACCCCACTCGAACCGCTCGCGAATATCCTACGATTGCTTCCCACGGCGCCCCGCTGGAAAAATTCTTCCGCTCCATGCTTTCCTCCGGCTTGCGATCAGCACCGGCGTCCTCGCCAGTGCGAACTCTTAAGACGCCCAATTGTATCCGCACCCAACCTCTGCCGTATTCCTCGGCTTGGCAGTCAACCTTCGCCTCTGCTGCCAGATTTTGCAGGCAACTCGCTTTTCTCTTGGCTCATCTCTCCGGCCGTAGTAGGCTGACGCAAATTCACCGGGCCGCTGAAACCGACCTGGAATCGCGCGGAGCACGGAGCCGACGACATGCTTCCTGAATCACATTCGTTGCAGCAGTTGTTTCTCGATCTAGTCGAGCGCCACTATGCCGAAGACGTTGGCATTCGCGAGCCCCAGGTGGTCGATTACGTTGCCCACCTTCTCTATGATTTTTGCGACACCGAACAGCTATTTAAGATTCGCAGCGAGGCCGGACTGCCGCTCAACGACGTCGGCGAGATGCTGCTGGAATCAGACCCGGTCTTCGGCCCCGCCTCCTCCTTCGACCGCGAACGCCAGGTCCGCAAGCACATCGGCGACTACACCTTGTTCTTCGCCGGCATGTTTCCGGAGAGCATTAATCGTTTCCGCCTGCGCCGCAACCGAGTCGAAAGCTTGTTGGATTGGGTGAAAGCCGGGAAGCACAGCTACTACGTCGTTTCCAAGTTCGAATACTTTGAGTACGCCAAAGTCGCTCCCCTGTTCGCGCACCTGGCAGCGAATTTTGAGCAGTGCGTGTACGGCCTCAACATGGTGAAGAACGACCTGCAGGAGATGCAACATCCCATTGCAGTCAAGACATGCGACTTGATCATGTAAAGCGCTTAACCATCCAACCGATAGAAGCTGAGCGCCGCATCGCCCTGGGCCAGCTGGCGTGTCCGGACCAGACGGCCAAATCTTTCGCCCGGATCGAACCTCTTCTCATGCTCTACCATCACCAGCGCGTCCGCGTCCAACAGGCGGGATTCCCCTAGCATCTGCAGGCTTCGCGCATACTCGTCTTGCATCGCATAGGGCGGATCGAGAAACACGAAGCTGGCCGAAACCCCCAGCCCCTCCAACCGCGTCAGCACCTTGCCCACGTCCCCATGCAGCACTTCGAATCCTGCGGTCACCTGCAGTGATTGGAGATTCTTTCGGATCACTTCCACCGCCGCCTTTGCCTTTTCCACGAAGTACACTTTCCCCGCGCCGCGACTGAGCGCTTCAATCCCCACCGCGCCGGTTCCCGCGTACAAGTCCAGCCAGGTCGTACCCTCGAGCGCCGCCCCATTCCCCGCAGTCAAAACGTTGAACAGGGTTTCGCGCAGGCGGTCGGAGGTCGGCCGGATCTCCATCCCCGTCAACGAACGTAATACGCGACTTCGATATTGCCCCGCAATCACCCGCATCGCCCGCTCCCTGAAACTCCGCGCCCTGGTGCAGCGTCTAACTATAGAATGGTATTGAGTTCCTATGCGTAGCTGGTCTATCCCCGCAGGTCGCCTGTTCGGTATTGAGATTCGCATTCATCTCACGTTCTTCTTCCTTCTGCTGTTTGTCTGGGTGACGGAATACAGCGCGCACGGTCCCGCAGGCGCAGTTCGAGGCCTCGCCCTGGTGGGAATCATCTTCGGTTGCGTGGTGCTACATGAACTCGGCCACGCGGTCACTGCCCTGCACGCGGGCGTCCCTGCCAAAGGGATTATCCTGCTTCCCATCGGCGGCATTACCCTGCTCGATGAATCCCAAGCTTACGGCCCGCAGCCGGCCTCCTGGCAGCGCGACGTTCGCATCGCCCTGGCCGGCCCCGCGGTGAACTTGTTCATCGCTTTCGTCGCGGGCAGCATCTTGCTGGCAATCGCTCCCGAGATTCGCCTATTCGACCGCCCGTTCGTCTATTCCGGGAATTTGCTGCGTAGCCTGGTCTGGTCCAACCTTTACCTCGGCCTGTTCAATCTGCTTCCCGCCTATCCCATGGATGGCGGACGCATTTTGCGCGCAATATTCGTGCGCCGGATGGACCCCGTTCTGGCTACCCGCCGCGCTGTCACCATTGGACAGACCTTCGCCGCCATCTTCATGCTGGTGGGTTTGCTCACCAATGTCTGGTTCACGCTCATTGGATTCTTTCTGTTCGCCGGCGCTCAGCTGGAAGAACGCTCGGCCGTATTTCACGGCGTTCTCCAGACCGTTCACCTGGAAGACATTATGCTCACCGGCTTCGCCACATTGTCTCCTGCGGACACACTCGAAGATGCGCTCGACAAGGCCGTCCACTCCCTGCAGGATGACTTTCCCGTGGTCCGAGGCAGTGACATGGTCGGTGTGATTTCTAAACAGAGAATTCTCGATGCCCTGCGCTCCGAAGGCAATGGGTATGTGCAGTCGGCCATGAATCGCATCTTCGATGTCTCCTCGCGACAGGAATCGCTGGCCTCTGCCTTCCGCAAGCTAACGGCCCGCCGCGCCAGCATCATTCCCGTGGTCGAGGAACAGCACCTGGTCGGCATCGTCACCCTGCAGAATCTGATGCATTCTATGGCCCTACTCGCCGAAGGCCGCAAGCTCCGCAAACAAGCCATGGAATCCTAAAGCGCTTCCTCGCGTGGTCAAGGTGTTGCCTTACCCTGTGTCCCCTCGTGCCCTCTGTGGTTGAGTCGTTGCCTTCACCCCAGCCGAATCGCCTTCGCCTCTTCCACCGCAGGAATTCTGCGTAGCGCCTTCAGCACACCCTCCGGCACTCGCCCGTCCACGTGCACCACCGCGATGGCCCGACGCTCCCCCTTGCCCCCCGCACTCACACCTCGCCCCAAGGAAAAGTCCGCGATGTTGATTTCATGTCCTCCCAGAATCGTCCCCACCCGTCCGATGACTCCGGGAACATCCTTGTTGCGCAGCAGAATCAGGCTGCGACCCAGTGGCGCCTCTACATCAATGCCATCCACCTGCAACAAACGCGGCGTTTGCTGGTGCAGTACTGCGCCCTTCACCATGTGCTCCTGCTCCGAAGTTTTCAGCATCAACGAGAGCACGCTTCCCGACCCTCCGCTCGACGCTTTCGGCTTGTGTGACTCGTGCACCTGCAGCCCAAGCCCCGCCGCAATCGTGGTCGCGTTCACCAGGTTGGCTTTCTCCTCCAGGCCCTGGTTCAAGATGCCCTTGATCGCCGCATTCCGCACCAACTCGGTTTTCATCTCTGCGATGTGACCCGAATAGCGCAGGGAGATCTCCTCCAACCTGCCTTGACTGACCTGGGCCAGAAACGCTCCCAGCTTTTCCGCCAGCACAATGTAGGGCTGCATTTCCAGGTACTCATCGTGCGATACCGATGGCACGTTCACCGCATTCTGGATCACGCCGTGCTTCAAATACTCTTTGATCTGCTGCGCGATCTGGACCCCAACCGCCTCTTGCGCTTCATGGGTCGAGCCGCCGATGTGCGGAGTCAGCAGCACATTCGTCATCGCGGCCAGAGGCGAGTTCTTCAGCGGTTCCTCGCCGAACACATCCAAGGCCGCGCCAGCCAAGTGGCCTTGCTTCAAAGCACCGATCAATGCGGCCTCCTCCACCAACTCGCCGCGCGCACAATTCACCAGCCGCGAACCCTTCTTCATTTTCTTTAGGGATTCCGCGTTGATCATCCCTGCCGTCTGCGGCGTCACGCCCACGTGCAAGGTCACGTAGTCAGCCACGCCATACAACTCGTCCAGCCCCGCCAACCGGATGCCTCGCTCCTTCGCCACCACGCTGGAAACAAAGGGATCGTGCCCCACCACCTCCATGCCAAACGCCTGCGCCCGTTTTGCTACCTCCATGCCAATGCGTCCCAGCCCAACCACGCCAAGCGTCTTGCCCCGCAATTCCGTTCCTTGCAGGGATTTCTTCTCCCACTTGCCCGCGTGCATCAGCGCGTCCGCCCGGCTCAAATGACGCGCCATCCCCAGCATCATCCCCAGGGTGTGCTCCGCCACCGCCACCGCATTCGCCCCCGGAGTGTTCATCACCGCGATACCCTTGCGCGTGGCCGCATCCAGATCGATGTTATCCACGCCAACGCCCGCCCGCCCAATGGCGCGCAGCTTGGTGGCATGTTCCAGCAGCGCCGCATCCACCTGCACCGCGGAACGCACAATCAACGCGTCCGCATTGGCCAAATGCGCCACCAACTTCCCATCGATTTGTTCGGGCGTCACAATGTTCCAACGCGGCTCCCGCAGCAAGTCCACCGCCGCCGCCGATATTTTCTCCGCCACTACAATGATCATTTTTTGTCCTGTCGGATTGCCCGCTAGTGGCGCTTCGCTCCTCCCAACATTTCATCGGGATCCTGCTGCACCAGCGCATACCCTGCCGGAACTTCAAACAGGCCTTTGTCCAACCCGTCGTGGGAAAACGACTGCACCTCGATAGTGGATTCCATCATCGCGTTGCTGTTGCTCGCGGGCGGCGAGGTTGAGCTGGCTGGCGGCGTACTGGCCGAATCGCTCGCGGGTGCAGCCGGTGGGTCTTGCTTCTTCTTGTGCCCAAAGCCGCCCATCATTCCGCCCAGACTCTTGGCAATCTGCTGCTTGGCCGCGTCCGCAGCTGAGGTTGGGGCCTGCGCCTGCGGAGCCTGCCCCTGACTGGGTTGCCCAGCCGTCGGGGCCTGCGCCATCCCCACCCCCGCCATGGTCAGAGTCACATACTGCAGCAGCGGCATCCCCTCCATCTTCACCGCGTTCTTGCGGAACTCCTCCATGGCCGGCCCCATCTGCGGATTCATGTTCATCATGCCGCTCATCATGCCCGGCAGCCAATCCAGTTCCTTCGCCATGCGGAGGTAAAACTCGCGCATCTCGCCATATCCCGGTACGTCCGGCGCGAGCCACGAGTCCGTCGTCATCACGAACGATGCTGCCCCCATGTGCTCTTTCAGCTTCGGATCATCGCTCTGCATCTCCATCTCCATGCGCATCTTCACTTCATTGGTCGGCAGGTTCATCACCGTCCTGGTTTGACCGGTCTTCTCCACGCTAAACTTCGGCACCATTTTCACGTTGGCGGAATCGGGATGCTTGGCCATCGCTTTGGCCTGCTCTTCCTTCATCCGCTCCTGGGCTCGTTGCAACGATGCCTTGAATTCGTCGAAGGTCATCGTCGAATAGGTCTTCTTCTCCGGATCGATGCGTATGAACCGTTTCCCCTCCAGGTCAATAATCTCCACCTTGCCATCCGGATGGTTTTGCCGCATCCGGTTTCCCTTCAGCATCGTGGTCGAGATTTGCGGTTCGGTCATGCTCCTCGCATTCTTGCTGAACGCTCCCAGGGATTTCGTCATGGCCACGATGGAACCGCCCGTGACCTGCGTCTTTTGCGTGTACTTGAAATCGCAAAACGCCAAGCTGTGGAACAGAACTACAACCAACATCACACCAAAACAGGAACGTTGCCTCATAAACCCTCCCTCAGAAACTCAGTTTTCTCATTCTTGGCAAAGTCTGTCATTGCAGGCGCATCCAAACACCGGCCTTCGCCGCGCCTGCCTTACCCCGTGTTCCCTGTGCCCCCTGTGGTCGAAGCTCTTGCCTCACACTGTGTTCCCCTGTGCCCGCTGTGGTTCACAGTTTCGAATTTCCTCCGCGGCCATTATCGCGGCTTGCTTCCGCAAACACTTCCTGTGCCGCCCTCACAGCTGCTCCGAACTCAACCGCTTTCCCCGTCACCGTGGCCAGCACCTGCTCCAGCGCCGCCAATACTCCGACTGTATCCAGATAGTCGTAGTACCCCAGGTGCGCGATGCGGAACATCTGCCCCTTCATCTCGCCTTGTCCGTTCGCCACGACCGCACCAAATCGCTCCCGGAATTCCTTCACCATCGCTCCGGAATCGAAGCCTGCGGGCGGCTCCACCGCGGTCAGCGCGGCGGAAGGAGCAGCGCTCGCAAATAGTTTTAATCCTGCGGCCTTCGCCCCCGCTCGCGTCATCCCCGCACACACTTCCGCGTTGTGCACCAGTGCCTCGCGCCCCGCGCTAATGCTACCGCCGCCCATCTCCGCCACATACTCCAATGCCGCGCCCAGGGCCGCGAACAGTGAAGTCGCCGGAGTGTACGCCGACTCCCCCTTCGCCGCCGCCTTCCGTTCTTTCCTCAAATCAAAGTAGTAGCGCGGCGATTTCGTCGTCTCCATCCGCGCCCAGGCCGGTTCGCTGATGGCGCAATACCCCAGCCCAGGCGGTATCATCAATGCTTTCTGGGACCCCCCGATAATGAAGTCCACTCCCCAGCTATCCACGTCGAAATTCGTAGTTCCCAGGCCGGTAATCGCGTCCACCACCAGCAACGCGCCGGAATTCGCGTGCACCAGTTTGGCGATGCCTTCAATGTCATGCCGCACACCCGTTGAACTCTCGGTCGCCTGCACATAGACCGCAGATACGTCGCCGGTAAGCTTCGCCGCAATCTCGTCGAGCACAAACGTCTGCCCATAGGGGACGCTCACCGACTCCACCGCGCATCCAAAGGCTTTCGCCAGCCCCAGCCAGCGTTCGCCGAACTTGCCCGCGGTCAGCACCAGCGCTTTGTCGCCAGGCGAAGTCAGGTTCGACACCGACGCTTCCATCACTCCCGTCCCGGAACAGGCCAGCACCAGCACGTCATTCTGCGTGCCAATGAATTCCTTCACTCCCGCCAGGACGCTGCTGAATAGAGCTCGAAATTCAGCCGTCCTGTGGTGCATCGCGAACGACGCCATCGCCGTCTGCGCCGCCGGCAACAGCGGCGTCGGTCCCGGCGTAAACAAACGGTTCTTCCTCAGCATGAATCCCTTCCTACTCCGGGCAACGCGGACTCCGCACTGCGGATTCGCCGCACCCGGCAGCCGGAGTATCTCTTCTACTAGCTAGCATACTGAAGGGGAATTCGGCAGTGATGTGGCGAGCGAGCCGCCCTAGCGGACGAGGCTCACCCCTCAGTGGCTTCCGCTTTGCTCCATGATCCTCAGCACCGGATGGCCGTCAAGACTCTGCAACGGAAAGTAAACCAGGTGAGTGTCGGGGTCCACTGCGACCGTGTGCGCGTGCGGCATGAATATGCTTCCCTCACTCACCAACGCTTTGCCATTCTCGCGAAAAACCGTCACGTTGCCGGATTCTGCCGAAACATACAGGCGCTTCAGCCTAGGGTCGAACGCAAGCACGTCCGGGTCTTTCCCCACCGGATAAACCGCCAGCACTCGCAGGGTCGTGAGATCGACCAGGGCCAGTTTGTCGTTGCCTTCGCCCGCCACAAAGGCCAGACGACCGGTCACGTCGAGAGCGATGCCGTGAGGACTTTCGATCCCAGTCATCGCGTATCGCCCGACAATCTTCGCGGTCGCTGGATCAATCGCGACCAGTTCGTTTTTTTCGTGGACCGCCACCAGGATGTGCCGTGATCCGGGGTCATAGACGGTATTGCCGGCGCCGCCGCCGAGCGGGATGACGGTCACCAGCACGTTTGTCTCGACGTCGATCACCCCATCCGCGTCCCCGTGTTCATCGGAAACAAACACGCGTTTCGCATACGGCGCGTAGGCAATTCCATCGGGATAGACGATCGGCCCGGCCCGCGCGATGATCTTTAAAGTTTGCGCGTCCAGCACCGCCACCTTGTGCTCTCCCGTGGTCGAGGCGTACACCCTGCCCAACTCAGGCACTGCCAAGACTCCGTGGACATTGGGAAAACCATCGAGGTTCGCCACCACTTTGCGTTCTTTAGTGTCGAACACCACAAGTTGGTCCGCATTCATGTGGGCGATGTAGAGACGGTTGTGCGCGGGGTCGACACTCTGGTAGTCAAAGCGAACCGCGAGACCAGGCAAAGGTATGTCCGCTACCTGTTTCAGAGGAGCAGGCGGTGCGTCCCCGGAAGGAACTGCGGCCGAAATGCACGCTACGATAGCGATGAGTGCTGCAACCACTCCAACCTGTCCGAGACGCCACTGCTTTCGCATGAAGGCTCCCTTCGCCGCGCATTCACGGCCCCTCGCCCAGAAGTATAGTCCGAAATACTTGATGTATCATTCCTCCACCATGAGACTGGCATCATCGCTGCTCCTGTTCGCTCTCGCCGCCTCTGCCTCCGCGCAATCCGCAAGTTCCAAAGAGATCGAGACGGTCTATCCCGCCGCCCACGAGCTTTACCTCGATCTCCATCAGCATCCCGAACTCTCCTCGCACGAAATCCAGACCGCCGCCAAACTCGCCGCCCGTTTGCGAAGCCTGGGCTATGAAGTCACCGAAGGCATCGGCGGAACCGGGGTTGTAGCCATTCTGAAGAACAGCGCCGGCCCCACCGTCATGCTGCGTACCGAGCTCGACGCCCTTCCAATCGAAGAAAAAACCGGCCTCCCGTACGCTAGCAAGGTGCACGCCAAAGACGATTCCGGACGCGACGTCCCAGTGATGCATGCCTGCGGCCACGACCTGCACATGGCAGCGCTGGTGGGCGCGGCGGCCATCCTGGCCCACAGCCAGGAAACCTGGCACGGCACTCTCATGCTCATCGGGCAGCCCGCAGAGGAGGCCATTTCCGGGGCGAAGAAGATGATCGAGGACGGCCTGTTCACCCGATTTCCAAAACCGGCTTTTGGCATCGCTCTCCATGTCGGCAACTATCTACCAGCCGGCCAGGTAGGCATCACTCCTGGCATTTACAACACAAATTCAGACTCTCTTCGGATCACGATCTACGGTAAGGGTGGGCACGGGTCGCAACCCAATACCGCGATTGATCCCATTGTGATTGCCGCCAGGACCGTCCTCACTCTGCAGACCATCGCCTCGCGCGAAGTGAAACCAGGCGAAATGGCCGTGGTGACCGTCGGCTACATCCGCGCGGGCACCAGAAACAACATTATTCCCGACGAGGCAGAGCTCGGCCTGACCGTACGAACCTATAAGGCAGACATACGCAAACAAGTGCTGGCGGGATCACCCGCATTGCCAAAGGTGAAGCGGCGGCGGGTGGAGCTCCCAAAGAACCTCTCGTCGAGGAATTAGGATCGGTTGACGCGGTCTACAACGATCCCGCACTGGCGCAGCGCCTTCGAGTACCCCTCGAAGCAGCCTTGGGCAAGCAGAATGTGATCGCCACCGAGCCCATCGCACCTTCCGAGGACTATTCCGCCTTCATTGCGGCAGGCATCCCGTCGCTCTACTTAAGCTTGGGAGGCGCCGATCCGCAGAAGTACGCGGACGCCAAAGATGCGGGCACCCTGCTGCCGTCAAATCACTCCCCCTTCTTCACTCCGGATGTAGAACCCGCGTTGCGAACCGGCATCGCGACTGAGGTTGCTGTCCTGCGCAATCTACTCAATAGCACCGCGAAGTAATCCATCCGCGATGAACCATTGTCGACCATCGTGAGACTTCTCGAAACATTCACGGCCTTGGTGAAACCCGCACCGCGAACCCCGCGAGGCCTCGCCTCCTACTTGCGTCACCTCGGCGTCGTCGGGCTCTTCTTTCTCGCCATCGCTGACAGCACTCCCATCCCTACCTTCGCCGGCCCTGACATTCTCATCACCATCCTCGCCGCACGGCAGCGCGAACCTTGGTACTACTACGCCGCAGTTGCCACTCTCGGCTCGGTCATCGGGGCCTACTTTACCTTTCGCATGGCCCGCAAGGCCGGCTTGGAGTATCTCAACCGCAAGTTTGGGGAGCATAGAGTCGCCCGGCTGCTAGTGTACTTCCAGCGTTGGGGCACCGGCGCTTTGGTCTTTTCTTCCCTGGTCCCCTTCCCCTTCCCCACCAGCGCGTTCTTTACTGCTGCCGGGGTGCTGAACTAACCCGCCCGTACCTTCGTCTTTGTCGTGGCTCTGAGCCGGGCAGCGCGCTATGCAGCCATTGCCGCGATTGCCGCCCACTATGGCCGTCGTTTCGTCGTTGGCTTGCTCCATCCCGGGCAGCATCCCGCGTGGTTGTTCGGGCTCGCCGCCCTCGCCGTGCTGACCATCGTCGCGGCGCGAATGCTGGCCAAACAACTCAAATGAAGCCCTCCTCTCCGCTCCTCCTTCTTGCGATTCCCTCCCTCCCCGCCATATACTGACCTCCCGCAATGAAGGTCTTTGCCATCATTCCCGCGGCTGGCCTCGGCTCCCGTATGGCCTCCGCCACCCGCAGCCGCAAACCCGCCCCTTCCAAGCAATTCACCGATATCGGCGGCATCCCGATTTTGATTCACACCTTGCGCAAGTTTGCCGCGCACCCCGCAGTCGATGAGATCTTCGTCGCCCTCCGCCAGGGCGAAATTGCCGGCTTCCGTGCCCGCCTCGAAAAACAGCATCCCGAAATCCTGGCCAAGCCGGTTCACCTGGTCGAAGGCGGCGAGCACCGCCAGCATTCCGTCGCCAACGCCCTGGCCGCCATTCACGCCAGTCCGCATGACGTCGTCCTGATCCACGATGCGGTGCGCCCTTTCGTCACTCCAGAGATCATCGACGCGGTCATCGCGGCCGCTCATACCCAGGGCGCAGCCGTCGCTGGAATTCCCGCCGTGGATACCATCAAGCAGGTCGAGCGCACCGCCGATGGCGCTCTGGTCACCGCCACCATCGCCCGTGAGCGCGTGGTGCTGGCCCAGACCCCTCAGGGCTTCCGCTATGAAGTCATCCGCCAGGCGTTTGCAGAAGCCACCGCCGACGGATTTCTTGGCACCGACGAGGCCTCCCTGGTCGAGCGCTCCGGACAGCCCGTCGCCGTGGTGATGGGCGCCGCGCGCAACCTCAAGATCACCAACCCTGGCGACCTGGAACTCGCAGAATTTTATTTGCAAAGAGGCTGAAATCCCCGCGCCTCCGGGATGAGCACACAAATTATGTCCATGAGAATCGGCTACGGATGGGACTCCCACGAATTCAAGCCCGGCGTTCCCCTGAAGATTGGCGGGGTCGCCCTCCCCCACGACCAGGGCCTGGCGGGCCATTCCGATGGCGATGTCCTGCTCCATGCCATCACCGACGCTCTACTCGGTGCCATCGCCGCCCCCGACATTGGTGCGTTGTTCCCGCCCTCTGATCCGCAATGGAAAGGTGCCGACTCGGTGGTGTTTCTACAGGAGGCATTGCGCCGGGTTCGCCTTGCCGGATACGAGATCGTCAATCTCGACTCAAGCCTGATCCTGGCCGCGCCCAAAATCGGCCCGCACACCGCCGCCATCCGCGCTCGCGTCGCCGCACTCACTGGCGTGGCTCCAGATTCTGTAGGAATCAAGGCGAAAACGCCCGAAGGTATGGGCACCGACAACGCTGCGATCGCCCATGTCGTCGTGCTGCTCACCAACCGAGGCTAGGCGCCAGATTGTCCTTGGTTTGATTACAGCTGGGATTGCTGCCGCACGGCCGGATACTCCTGAGCGGCTAGAAACTCCCGACCTGATCGATACTGTTGGACCGCTTGATACTCCAGACCGGTGGATGGTGCTGCAACGCCCGATCTGGCCTTTGCTTTTGGATGGCGCAGCGGTTCACCGCTGCGATAAGGGCCTATTTTGAGCATTGGCTTTTAGCCGCTGCGGGACCTGTCAGCATTCCCCTGCGATTTTTCCGCCAACGATAAAGCCGCCCCGAAGCTCCCCTAGCGGACGCTCTCAAACTCCTGCACCAACTCCCGGCCCCGGGCTCTCGCCGCTTCCACCAACCCGCGAAAAATCGCCCGCGACGGCTCATCCAACTCCACCGACCGTTCTGGATGCCACTGCACTCCCAGCACCCAATGTCCCGGCGTGGTGCCTTCCACTGCTTCAATTACGCCATCCGCCGGTGACACCGCCGCAACCCGTAACCCGTCCCCCACCCGCTCCGCCGCCTGATGATGGCTGGAATTCACCGGGATTTCCGCTGCTCCCACCATGCCCGCCAGCAGCGTCCCAGGCTCGATTTTTGCCTGGTGCGCCACCTCCACCTTGCGACCCGACTCATGGTTCACCAGCGAATGGATGTCCTGCACCAGCGTCCCGCTCCGATATACATTCAGTATCTGCGCCCCATAGCAAATCCCCAGGATCGGCTTCCTCATGTTGTAGGCGTCCTGCAACAGCAGCTCATCCACGGTGTCGCGCCGCATGTCCGCGTCTGCGGTCTGAGGATCGCGCACCGCCGAATATTTCGCCGGATCCACGTCCGCCCGGCTCCCCGGCAGCAGCACCCCATCACAGCGCTCGATGCGCTTCATCACTTGTTCCGGCGATTCATTCAGCGGAATCCGCACCGGCTCGCCTCCGGCCATCGCGACCGCCTGTTCGTATTGCGGCAGCACTCGCTCCGCATAGGCGGGATCGCCCGAGTGCGGCACAGGGATCGCGATTCTTGGCTTCAGCGCGCTTGTCATCTTACGACTGGCTCATCCCGAATGGCTCATCTTGCGACTGGCTCATCTTATGATTGCTTATGACTGGCTCGACCGGGCAATTCCCGCCAGCACCCGCATCTGCCGGTAGCGCTTCACTTCGAACACCGTCGCCACCATCAGCACTATCGGCGCCACCGACATTGCCACCGGCAACGCTACATGCCGGTACGCATACGCTGCATCCGGCGCCACCCCGTGCAGCTTGGCGCTGACCATCACACCCGCAATCCCCAGCAGCAACGATACCGCGAACGACAGTAGCGTTAACAGAAAGGTCACCACCAGCACTCGAAACCCAACGCCGATCCAGCCTGGTTTTCTCGGCGAACCTTGCATAAATCCATCCTACACTGGCTCCGACCATCCCCCACGTCCCTGCGTTACAATGAATGCTATGTCCTCTGTCGTCTCGGCGATTACCCGGGCTCCTGCGGAAATCGTCCGCCAGACCCCGGTTTCGCAAGCTCCCAACGGCATCTGTTACGCCTCTGCCGGAGAAACCACCATCCCCGAGTCTGACATTGACCGCATGGTCGCCGCGGTGCCCCACCTCGCCGCCGCCGGCCTGTCTCGCAAGGCCTATTATTTCGTGCCCCTTACCATCAGCCAGGATGATGAAATCGTCATCGCCGACCGTTATGACGTGGCCCTCAGCGACAACGCCGTCTGCCACCGCAACCTCACTCTCGGCGACTCGCAGTGCGTCTTCATTTCCACTCGCTTGATGGACGATAAGTTCTCCGTCGCCTTCGAATTCTTCATCAACATTGGACACGCCTTGGTGGAGACCGTCGGCGTCTCCCAGGAATTCTCCGACCTGGTCTGGAAACAGGCCGAGTCCTCGGTGCGCGGCGAGACTTCGCTCGACGCCTGGGACTTCCGCAAGCTCGCCACCGCCTCAACCGGCGACACCGAAAAACACAAGACCGACTACCTCGCCTCTGCCTTCGCCGATTCGATTTCCATCTATCTTCTCTCCCTCTTCATCGACGTCGATTACTACGACCTGCGGGAGCGCGACTATCCGCTGCTGGCGCCCCCCGCCCTGGCCGACCGTCTGCGTAAAGTCGCCGAACTCTTCCCCCCCAATCCCGGGTTTGACTTCGCCGTGTATTACAAACGCAGAAGCTAGACTGCCGGCCTTGCTGAATTAAACCTTGCCTTTTACCCCCTCCCGCAGTAACTTCTCTGTGAACGCCGTTTCTTGCGAGACGATTCGTGTCTGCGGGTGTCTCCTCCCGCACTGCGGAGGAAAAATGTCGAACTCCAGTCTGAAGGTCGTGCGGTTCCGCGTGGTTCCTCCAATCATCATCGCCGCCGCGTTGGCGGCCCTCCTCATCCTCCCCGGATGTGCCACCAATCGCTACCAGGCTCCCGTCACCAGCTTTCAAGCGACCACCCAGCAAACCGTGAACGTGCTGAGCGACTTCTATGCTTCCCGCAACTCCTACGAAATCGACGCCTACTTGCAAACCGTGGCCGCCGATCCCAGCTTTGCCGTACTGACCGTGGATGCCCAGGGCGCACCCACTCCCTTGGGCAAACCCGTCTTCTCTCCACTCGCCATCAAGGCCCGGCTCGATGCCCTCAATCTGGTCGGCATTTACGCCAGCCGCCTCAGTGACTTGGCCACCAGTGACGCTCCCGCCCAATTCCAGAGCGCTTCCACCCTGCTGGGACAAAACTTCTCGTCTCTGGACACGACTTTTCAGAAATTCGCGCGCACCGCCGACCCCACCGCGCAAAAATACGCCGGCCCCGTCACAAGTTTGATTGGCACCATCGGGCAGATGTATCTCGAACGCAAGCGCGAGGAACTCGTCGCCAAGGCCATCAAGGACGGCGCCCCTCAGGTGGATACCATTCTTTCTCTGGTCCGGGATGACATGGACACCATCTTTTCGCTCCAAGTTACCACCGGAGCCAGCGAAAAGCTCGCGGTCATGGCCGTGGCTTACAACAACGAGCGCGCCAACCTGTCTTATGAGCAGCGCCTGAATCGCCTCATGCAAATCAAAGCGGCCAGTACTGAAGCCGCGGCGAGTGTGGGCTCCGCTCCCTCCGGCGTGGTTACTTCCATGCTGGCGGCGCACCATGCCTTGGTCCAGCTCGCCAACTCACCGCCCAAAACGCGAATCAACAGCTTGGCGCAGCTGAATTCCGCCCTGGTGCAATGGACCAATCAGATTCAAAGCGTTGCCGCTCAGGTCAAGATCCTTGTGCACTAAAGTTTCTGACTTCCAGAAGGGCACTCTATGATCAAAGTCGATACCACGACCCTCGCCGATATCGTGAATCAGTGTTTCGGGTGCGCCACCGATGGCCGCTTCACGCCCGTGCAGCAACAAGCCTTTCTCACCGATGGAAAACGCCTGCGCGGTCTGCTCATGAACCTGCTATCCGCCCAATTCAGCGATGGCACGCATGCAGTCCTCGACGCCAACATCCAACTGGATCGCATGAATACCCAACTCACCGACTCCATCGCCGTCCTCGCCCATGCCTCCCAGGTCATGGCTGACGTGGCCGCACTGGTGGGCAATCTGGACAAGCTGTTGGGCATCGCCACTGGCTTTTTGTAATCTCGAACCGCAGCCGGACCGCCTCCACCGTTACAACGGCGCAGCGGGGAAATCCTAACGCTTGTCCCGCCCAGCAGACAAACCCCGCCCCTGCCGAACGCCTGCGCACAATCGCCGAACTTTCCCTCCCCAACCCTCGGTTTGATTTCGCGGCACGTTACAAACCCAGCCCCTTAGAAAAGGGTTTTCCTCCGCCTTCGCGTTCTCTCTACCAGACGCCCTACACAGCCGCTACAGTTCTTCACCAACTATCGCTGGCGGTAGTCAGGTTCGCGTCCGGCAGGATTGCGCGCCACTATCGGATCCCGCCAGACCAGGAAAGGTGGATCACCTATGTATCTCAAGCCGCTCTTCGCTTCGACGTTATTTCTGTTGCTCCTTTTCGCCTCCGCCAGCACCCGTGCAGCCGACGCCCCACCCGCGCGCTGGGATAATGCTCGCATTGACGACATCGCCGACGACCGATCTTCCCTCACCGTCACGGAGTGCCCCACCGCGACTGCCGAGGGCAAGCCGGACCGGACGCAGTGCCGCGGTGAGCGCTCGGTGAAGACTCTGTCCGTTGAAGCCGCGCTCCGCCCCGAACTCAAGAGCTATCTAAAGGGCGACCACGTCAATATCACCTTCGGCGATAAGAAGGTGCCGACGCCGGAGAAATCCGTTGCTGAGAAAACCGCAGCTGCCGAAAAAGTCGACGC
Organism: Acidobacteriaceae bacterium; assembly: GCA_025360645.1. Taxonomy (GTDB): domain Bacteria; phylum Acidobacteriota; class Terriglobia; order Terriglobales; family Acidobacteriaceae; genus JANYBT01. Next base: position 90,085 of record JANYBT010000056.1, read on the forward strand.
CGCCAAACTCCTTGCCGCAACTAAAAAAGAATGCAAAGACAAGCCGCCCGACGCTCCCAAGCCTGCCGAACCCGCTCCCGCCAAAACGCTGGACGGCGACTTGAAATCCATGACCATCGTCACCGCTTCGGTGGATTCTGGCACCCGCATCTGGGTCCTGTCTCTGGCCGCGGGGCTGCTGTTTCTTTTCGCCGCACTGGTCAGCTTGTTCAAACCGCTACGCTTCCTCATCGGGCAAGACGGCCGCTACAGTAACTCCAAAACTCAAATCGCCCTATGGTTCTGGATTGTCCTTGCCACCTATCTGTCCACCGTCTATCTCCGGATGTGCACGCTGGGCTGGGATTTCTTCGGCAGCGTCAACATTCCGAAAAACCTGTTGCTGATTAGCGGCATGAGCGCCATTACTTACGGCGGCGCAAAAGCCATCACCACCGCCAAAGCCGACGCCGCCAACGACAAACAGGCCCAATCTCAGGCTGCGCAAGCCGCCCTCGCTCACACCCCAGCCTCCAGCGGCGCAGATGCCGAGGCCAGGGTTAAGCTCGCCGCCATGGTCACGGCCGCACCCCCGAAAAAGACATCGCAGCCCCCCGCCCAGGCCAGTTTCCTCAAGGACCTCACCCAGAACGACACTGGTGCCTTCGACCTCGGCGATTTCCAAATGCTCACCATCACGGTGATCGCTGTGGGCATGTATGTCACCCTGGTTTTCAATTTTCTCGGCTTGCTGGAAGCCCGCCATATCGCCGACCTGCCCAACGTCGACACCACCATCCTCGGCGTCTTCGTCCTCGGACACAGCGCGTACTTGGCCAAGAAAGCGGGGGGCAACCTCGGCTCCTCGTAGTGGTTCCGTTGCTGATCACACTGGGCGTTGGTACACCCCGCCCATCGACCTGACGGCGCAGGCTCGTGCCAACACGTTTCTGCTGATGCAGGAGATGTTTGCGCCATAGGCCGCCGCTAGCGCACCACAAATTTCATCACAGCCCCATTCGCGCCCACCCCGAATATCACGCCATCCCGGGCCGCGCTCACTGCATTCAGGTTCAACTCCCAAACTTTCCGCGCAACCGTCTCGTGCTCGTCGAACCAAACCGCCCGCGCCGTCCCGACTGCCAGCACGTCCTTGCCGCCGAATGCGACCGCCGAAAAGTAGCTCTGAGGCTGCAACGCCGACAGCGTCCACGTCGCCCCACCATCTCCGCTGAAACCAACATTCGCCGCGCCCGCCGCGGGCTGCTTGTAATCTCCGCCCACGATCACTCCGTGCTTGGCATCGCGAAACGCGACGGAGAATACTCCCGCCGACTCCGCTCCATGCGTGATGGGCGCATCCGCCACTCGCCAACTCTTGCCGCGATCGCCCGACCGGAACACTCGCGCCGCCTTTCCCCCGGTCACGAACCAGGCGCGCTTCCTGCCCTGGGTCGTGAGGCAACTTCCACTCGCGGCAAACGCCCCTTCCCCCTCCATCGCAGCCGGCCCAGTCAATTCGTTCCACTGCTTCCCCCCATCCGAAGTTGTGAGCACTCCGAACTTCCCCTTCACCGGATCTCCCATCGCAATGCCGTGCTCGCTATCCCAGAACCCCATACAGTCCCAGAATCCTGCCGGATCGTGGTTGGTGAGTTGCACTGTCCAGTGCCCTCCGCCATCGGTCGTCTTGTAAATGCGCGACTGCTCGCCAGGCCCCGCGCTCAGCAAGTATGCCGTGTCTGCGCTAAACCCCTCGACATCCCGAAAGTCCAGACCTTCCGCGCCCGGCACCTGCGCCGCTTTCCAGGTGCGTCCTCCATCCCGAGTTCGCAAATACGTTCCATGAGTCCCGCTCGCCCACACCACTTGCGCCGACACCGCGCTCACCCCGCGCAGCGTCTCCGTCGTGTGGCTCTGCAGGACGGTATATTCCTGCGCCCACCCGCAGCCCATTAGAAAAAAGGCAGTCACCCAACACAATCGCATGCTGGGATTGTAGAGGGCTCAACGGCGGCTCCGAAACAAGCGTTACACTGCACTCAGGAATTCCTATGAAATTTCCTCCACCCAATCTCATCCCGCTCGACTTTCAGCGCCTTTCGCCCCAACAACAATCCGCGCAAGCCGGTCAGTTCTACCAAACCATGCTGCGCCGTCGCACCGTCCGCGATTTCTCTTCCGCTCCCGTCCCCCTCGAACTTATCGAGACCGCCATCCGCACTGCCGCCACCGCGCCCTCGGGAGCGAACCGCCAGCCCTGGAAGTTCGTGGTCGTTTCCGATCCCGCCATCAAAACCAAAATTCGCGCTGCTGCCGAAGAAGAAGAACGCGCCTTCTATGAGCACCGTGCGCCCGACGATTGGCTCGAGGCCCTCGCCCCTCTCGGCACCGACTGGCGCAAGGAATTCCTCGAAACCGCGCCCTACTTGATTGTCGTCTTCCGCGAAGACTACATGCTCAAGACTGGCGCGACCGGGGAAGAGATCAAATCCAAGAATTACTACGTGATGGAGTCCGTCGGAATTGCCTGCGGATTTCTGCTGGCCGCCTTGCATCTGGCCGGCCTGGCGACTCTCACCCACACCCCCAGCCCCATGGGATTCCTCTGCGACATTCTGGCGCGCCCCAAGAACGAAAAGCCGTATCTGCTGATTCCCGTTGGCTTCCCCGCAGCTGCCGCGCAGGTGCCGGACATCCAGAAGAAACCGCTGAGCGAAGTGTTGCAGTTGGACCCAGGGCGTTCCTGACCCGGGCCCATTTTCCCGGTAGATTAAGATGAAAGCAGCCGAAGACTCTGGGCGGCAACGAGGCAGAGGTTGAACCAGTTCTGGGCAGGACCCCACATCACGGTGGTGTCGGTAATCGACATCCTGCTGGTCGCAGCGATCATCTACCAGTTTCTGGTTTTGATCCGCGGCACCCGGGCGGTACCCATGCTGGTGGGCGTGGTGCTGCTGGCGCTGGGCTTCTACTTTGCGCGGATTGGTGAGCTCTCGGCGCTGAACTGGTTAATTAGCACTCTCCTGCCCTATGTCGTGTTTGCCCTCATCGTGGTCTTCCAGCCAGAAATTCGTAATGCCCTCGCCGACCTGGGCTCGCTGGTCTCGCTGCGCAATTCTTCCGCCTCCCAAGCCGGCGCCTACGACGACATTGTGCTGGCCACCAACTTGTTTTCGCAAAATCAGACTGGCGCTTTGGTGGTGATTGAACGCGAGATCGGACTGCGCACCTTCATTGAAAGCGGTGTCCCCCTCGACGCCCGGATGACTTACGAATTGCTGGCCACCCTGTTCCGGCCCAGCGGCCCGCTCCATGATGGCGCCGTGATTGTGCGCAAAGACCGCATCGCCGCCGCCGCCTGTTTCCTGCCCCTCTCCATGAATCCCGTACTGTCCATTCAGATGGGAACGCGGCATCGCGCGGGAATTGGCATCACCGAAGAAACCGACGCGGTGGCGGTGATCGTCTCCGAAGAAACCGGCAGCATCAGCCTGGCCGTCGGCGGCGAGATCGAGCGCGACATTTCCATTGAGCTCTTGCGTGAGCGCCTCAGCACCCTGCTGGGCCGGTATGTGGGGGCGGCGACCTTGCCCACCATGCATCGCGAAGACGAAGCCGCCGTCATCAACACCGGCATCGCCGAAGACGATTCCAGCGCGGAGGGCGTGGCGCACCATGACTGAACTCTTGCGCGTGTTCGTCTTGCACAACTGGAACCTCAAGTTAGTCTCCTTGCTGCTCGCCGTTGGGCTATGGCTGGTGGTCTCGCGAGACCCCATGGCCGAGATTGCGGTGTCGGTCCCGGTGGAGTTGCACAACATCGCAACCAACCTCGAAATCTCTTCGGAAAGCATTCCCCAGGCCCAGATTCGGATCCGCGGTCGGGAGCGGCTGGTCCGCCGCATCGGCCCCAATGACGTGCACGCCGAAATTGACTTAAGCGGAGCCAAGCCGGGCGAAAGAACCTTTGACCTCACCGCGCAGCAAATCCGCACCCCGCGCGACATGGAAGTCGTGCAGGTTGTGCCCAGCCAGTTTCACCTCGAGTTTGAGACCCGGCTGGTGCGGCAAGTCGAGGTGCATCCGCGGGTAATCGGCAGCTTTGCGCCGGGATTGCACGTGGCCAAGCTGCTGGCAGAGCCCTCGGTCATCACCATCAGCGGCCCCCGCAAGCACGTGGAGGCGGTGGAGGTGGCCACCACCGATCCCGTCGACGCCTCTGGCGACATGCAGCGCGCCTCATTTGTCACCCATGCCTACATCTCCGATCCGCTGGTGCAGGTCGTGAATCCCCAGCCGGTGCGGGTCACCGTTATCATGACGCGAGACCAGGCGAGCGCGTCCAACCCGGAACAACAGAACCCCTAGCCGTTTCTCCGATTTCCGGACTTGAACGATCACCATTTGCACGATTCAACAATTCAACGATCAACCACGAACTGCCAACGACTGACCGGCCAATTATGAGTAAGCAGAGACAACTGTTCGGCACCGATGGCATCCGTGGAGTCGCAGGCGAATTTCCCCTGAGCCAGGCGGGCGTCTATGCCATTGGGCAGGCCCTGGGTCGCGACTTGGCGAGTCGCGACCTGGCGGCTGGCGGCTCTGCCCCGCGCGCCGTCATCGGGCAAGACACTCGCGAGTCGAGCGCGTGGATCGCCGACCGCTTGACTCAGGGATTGGCGTCGCAAGGGGTGGTGGTCGAGAGTGCGGGCGTCATCACTACACCCGGCGTGGCCTACTTGGCGCGGACCCGCGATTTCGCAGCGGGTGTTGTGGTTTCGGCCTCGCACAATCCCTGGACCGACAACGGGATCAAGATCTTTTCCGGCGATGGATACAAGCTGCCCGATGCCCACGAGCTGGCCATTGAGGAAGACATTTTCGCCATGCTCTCTGCGGAAACGCCCGCGGTTCGCAACGCGACAGGCTCCAGCCTTCCCGGCAACCCGGAGTTGCGGCGGGCTTACATTGACTGGCTGGCCCAGAGCGTCCAGACCAACCTCCGCGGCCTGCGCCTGCTGGTGGACTGCGCCAACGGTGCGGCCGCGATGGAGGCGCCGGAATTATTCCAGGCGTGCGGCATCCATGCCACCTTCCTGTGCGCGGCGCCCGACGGTAGGAACATCAATCACGACTGCGGGGCGCTGCATCCAGCCAACCTGGCCCGGGCCGTCGCGGCGCAGCCCGGCAAGTTTGCGTTGGGCGTAACCTTCGACGGGGATGCCGACCGCGCCCTGTTCTCAGACGCAGAGGGACGCGTCGTCAACGGCGACGGGGTTCTCCTGCTGGCGGCGCGGGACATGAAGTCGCGCGGCGTTCTGGCCCACGACATGGTCGTCGCCACCACTATGTCAAACATGGGATTAGAAGTGGCGTTGCGCGAGGCGGGCATCCAGATGCTCCGCGCCAACGTGGGCGACCGCTACGTTCTGGAAGAAATGCGGCGTACTGGCGCCACCCTGGGCGGCGAACAGTCGGGACACATTTTGTTTCGCGACCACGACGCCACCACCGGCGACGGCCTGCTCACCGCGCTGCGGGTCATGGAAGTGATGGCGCGCACCGGCCGCTCCCTCGCCGACTTAGTAAGTGGCCTGAAGGTGTTCCCGCAGACCATCCAAAACGTGAGGGTGCGGGAGAAAACGCCGCTGCACCAAGTTGCAGAAATCGAGAAGTCCATTCTGGCAGCGGAGCGCGAACTCGAGGGCAACGGCCGCGTCGTGGTCCGTTACTCGGGCACCGAAGCCCTGGCGCGGGTGATGATCGAAGCCCAGTCCGAAGAAAAGATGACTCGGCTCGCAGCTTCGATTGCGGGAGCCATCCGCGAGAAGCTGGGGGCGTAGCGGCCTTACCCTGTGTTCCCCTGTGCCCCTGTGGTAAAAGTTTTTTGCGGACGGCAATGCGACAGCGAAAACAGGGTACACAGGGTCGTACAGGGTAAACCAAGAACCAGCACGCCAACGAGGCCTTCCCTCCACCCCCTGTGGTACTGGCCCCCGCCCAATGCCGCAATCCCCCACCTGCCCCCGTTTTCCCGCCACTCGCTGCGGCCCCACTGCCGTTGGCGTACGCCTGTGCTTTAATTATTGTTACTGTCCATCATGCCTTCGAGCTCTACCACTCTGCGGCGCAATCTCCTGGCGGCCTATCGCAACCTGCGGGGCGCAGCCATGGTCGCGCACGCTATTGCCGAT
>JANYBT010000105.1 GCA_025360645.1 Acidobacteriaceae bacterium
GGCCCTGTAATGGACTGCACTGCATTGAGCAGCAGGTTCAACAGCACCTGATGGATCTGGTCGCTGTCGTGGTTCACTTCGGGCAGCGCGTCATTCTTCCGCAGTTCAATCTGGATGGGCTTAGAGAGAACTTGTTGCTGCGCCAGCATCACAGCGTGTTCCACGGTGGTGTTCAAATCGCTGGCCCGGATCTGGGGCGCTCGCGGACGCGCCGTTTCCAGCAGATCGGTGAGAATGCGGTTGATGCGAGCGATTTCCATGCGCACGTCTTTTACCACCGCGCGCGCCGGACTGGTGGAGGGCAAATCGCGTCCAATGATTTCTACGACGCCGGCGATGCCTGCCAGCGGATTCCGGATCTCGTGCGCCAGCCCGGTGGCCAATTCTCCCAGCGTGGCCAGGTGTTCGGCCCGCGACATCTGGGTGCGGTGCAGGCGGTCAATCTCTTCCCGATTGTCGCGCAACTGCTGCACCATGCGATTGAAGTTACGGCCCAAGTCGCCAATCTCATCGTTGCGCCGCGCAAACCGGACCGATGCGGTCAGGTCGCCCTCGCCGACCCGCTCCATCCGATCCTGCAGTTCCACCAGCGGCCGTTGCACCATCCACGCCAGCACCAGCAGCAGCACCGCACAAATGGCCACCGCCCCGGCGCCGGCAATCACCAGCACTTCATGCCGCACCGGGTCGCGCAGGGACACCGTGGCCAACAGAAACAGCAACATCCCGTTGAGGGTGACGAATGCGACGGGCAAGACTGCTTTCAGTTGCCAATTCATCCGCAGCTTGGGAAGATAGGCTTCTTCTTCTGCCATAGACTCGCTTCTGGTTTCAAGGGCCGGTTGCGCATCTAGGTCTGGCTCCAGATTCAGGTCTGAAGCCAGACGCGCCGCTCTTATCTTATGCGTAGGCATGAAGCCCTGGCAGCAAGTAAGTGACGCCGAAGAACGTGAACATCACCACCGCGAACCCCAGGATGGCGAAGTACGCTGCCCTGCGGCCCCGCCAGCCCCGCGTGATCCGCATGTGCAAGTATCCCGCATACACCAGCCAGGTGATCGCCGCCCAGGTTTCTTTCGGGTCCCAGCTCCAGTAGGAACCCCAAGTGCGGTTCGCCCAATACGCGCCCGCCGCGATCATCAATGTAAGCAGCGGGAACGCAATGGCGATCGTCTTGTAGGTGATGCGATCCAGCGCGTCGGAGTCGGGCAGCAAACGCTCCAGATCCGTCCGCCGCCACAACAGCAGCAGATACATGAGCGATAAGAACACCCCGCCCACCAGACCGGAGAGAATGAACGGGCTAGCGGCCAGGCTGGTGGCAAACAGTCCCTCGGCGTCGAGCGAGCCATACTGGCCATCTTTGGCGCGCAGTACAAAGAACGCCGTCGCCAGCACCTGCAACAGTAGACTCAGAAATACGGCACGATTCGCCACCGCCAGAAATGCTTCGTTCTTCTTCCAGCGGGCCAGCGCGTACAGGGCTAGAGGCACGGTGACGGCCGCCAGCACCAGCAGCATCAGCCAGCCCAAATCCGGGATGGTCACATAGAGCCGCATGCCTTTGGTCATGAACATTTCCGACTTCTGTTCCGCGTTCCAGCCCACTACGTTCAAGCCGCCGCCCTTCTCAAAGCGGGTGAGGACGGCGAGATAAATCCCGGCCGTGCAGAGGCTGGTGGCAGCGAGGAAGGTTTGGGTCTCCACTTTGTCCTTGATCAAAAACATCATAGCGAGCGCGAAGCTGAGCGCACACGCGGCATAGGCCAGCATGGCCAGCGTCACGTGCACATGCAGCCAGGTCGATTGCAGAGCGGGCACCAGGGGATGAACTTCGGTGCGCAGCAGTTGCATCAGCACCACGCCCACAATCGCCACCGGCATAGTCACCGTGCCGATCACTTTTACGCCAAATCTCTTTTCGGCGATCAGGGTGAGCACCGCCAGAGTCCACACGAAACTCAACAGCATTTCATAAATGCTGGCAAAGGGTGGATGGCCGGCTTCATACCAGCGATGCGCCACCGCTCCCGTGTTGGCGAGCAGTCCGGCCCAGGTCGCGAGCGAAGCGAACTTTACGTACGACTCCGCGCCGGTCACGCCGAAGCCGAGATACAAAGCTCCGGCGCCGCTGTAGAAAATCAACGACGCATACAGCAGGTTGGTCTCGTTGAGCAGATTGCCACTCTTCGCTACGTTCAGAAAGGCCATCAACAGCATGGCCGCCACTGCCAGTCCGATCATGACGATCGGCGTGGAACTCGGTGCCACGTGCAGTGCCTCGGCTCTTGCCCGCGCCATAATTTCATCCTCCCAGAAAAATAAACTCGTTAGTCTCCCGCTAGAGCGCTGACCTCTTGCTCGACATCCGCAGCGCCAGCTTCGAGCTCCAGCTTGATCTTCTCCACCACATCGCCAAAGCGCTGCTCGAAAGCATCGCGGTTGCGGTTGGCCATGCCGCCGACCCAAAGCTGCGTATGTCCGCGCGCGTCGCGCACCGGCATCACCCAAAAGCGGACGTGGGAGAGGTAGAACACAAATCCCAGGCCTACTCCCATCAGCAGCACGCCGCCCCACACCGCCCATTGTCCGGGCTCGTGGGAAACCTGCAATCCGGTGAAGTAGCCCATCTTCAAGTCCTGCACATCGAAGCGGTAGGGCGACTCGGAGGTCTGGTCAAAGCCCTCAATGGGAGGAATCCAGACGTTCACTCGCTTGCCCGTTTTCAATGAGGTGACGATGAGGTGCGCCGCCGGATTTTCCGCCTGCGCCGACCGGGTGTACACCTGGCCGTCGCTGACTACGTAGTCCGGAATAAACTGGGCGAATTGCACCGTGGTGTCGGCGTCGATGGCCACCGTCTCCCCCTGACCCATGGCTACCGGCTTGGTTAGATCGGCGCCCTGGTTGGGGTGCGCATTTAGCGTCAGCTTTTCTACCTTGCCATTGGATCCGAAGCTGGACTGGTAAAAGCGGACTCCCTGATACACCAGGGGATCGTTGACCGTGATTTCCTTGGTTAGCACGTCGCGGCCGTTCTCTACCACCGCAAGTTTCGACCACCACTTTTTGGGCGAGCCGTCAGGATAGTTCTCCCGCCCGGCGGCATCGCAGCGGATGGCGAAGGGAAGCGTCTTTACCGCGCCGCTCTTCAGTTGCAACTGGGCGCTTTGCTGTCCCTGGGTCAGGTCGATCGAAGAATGCCAGGCAAACAGCGCGTCCACGATGCCGCCGAGGAAAATCAGCAACAGGCTGGTATGGACGATGAAGACCGCCATTTCCGCCATGCGGTTCTTCTCAGCAAACAGCGAGGCATGCTCAAAGCCGATCAGTGTCTCGGGTTTCAGGCCGGAAGCTTTCAACGTGCGCTCCGCCGCGGCCAATCCCTCATCTTCGTCGCGCACTGGAACCAGAGCCTGCACCCGTAGGGCTTTGCGGAAAGACTCATCGGGACGCTTGTAAGGCCTGGAATAAAATCGCCAAGCGTTGGGGAAGCGCTCGATGGAGGCTGCGATGATGCTGCAACTCACCAGAAACAGCAGCAGCACAAACCACCAGGCGTGATACACGTCGGTGAGCCGGGTGGCGTCCAGCAGTCGCAGTATTTGCGGGGAATAGGCGGCCTGCATCTCGTCCGCTTCGGTATTGGGGCGCTGCAGAATGACTGTGCCCGCGGCGGCCACAATGACAGTGAGAATTAAGAGAACCACGCCGGTCTTGATGGAAGCCAGCGTCTGCCAAATCTTGCTGCCGGCAGTATGAAGAGTCGAGGCCATGAGCATCCCCTTGGAGTATCCCCTTGCAATCACCCCTTGTAGTGCACGTACTCCGCCAGACTCGGTAGATCCCATGAAGTGGTTTAATGTCAATGAGTTAGGCGCGGGTCCGGTCATCCTCGACCGGGCGTTTTGGGCCAAATGACACACTCGTCGCAGATCCGCATTGTGATTTCACCCATCACCGCTGGCCGGTTCGCCCGTCACAACCAGCAGTGATGTCCGCCCTTCGGAAAATCTCCTGTCGCCAAAGTGGAATGGTTTCTAGGTAATGTCTTGCATTCATCCCATGTTGGTCAGCCATCTCCAGTTTCTTCTTACCTCAGGGCATGGCTTGGGTCATTTCACCTATCCGAGTGTGGGAGAAGGCCCATTGGCGTTCCCGAAATGGGACTATGAACTTCGCAACACTTCGTATTGGCCGACCTATCCCATTTTCTTTCAATAACTTACAGTGGATGTTCAAAACTCCTCACTTTGGTGATGTTACGGCGTGCCACGTGCACATTCATGGTGGGAGAAGGCAGTGAAAGCCACCGCGCGACAACCGGAAGCGTTCCTCCAAGCGGCCATTCGGCAATCCCTGCTCATCAGCCTCTTGATTGGGTTCGCGCTGGCGGGCAAACTCGCAACCGCCGCCACTCACCCGGTTCCCCTCGACAAGAATACCGATTCGGCCAAGTGCATCGAGTGTCACGGCGATAAAGCCAAGGGCAAGGCAGTCCACTCCGCGATCGCCCTGGGCTGCACTAGCTGCCATGAAGTTCGGGTCAACAAAGACGTCACCCGAGTTAAGCTGATCACCACCACGCCCTACGGCCTGTGCCTGACCTGCCATGCCGACAAGAACGCGGCCGAGATCAAGGGGAACGTGCACAGCCCGAACGTGCGCGACTGCCTGAAGTGCCACGACCCGCACACCTCAGACAACAAAAACGAACTGTTGAAGCCGATGGCGGGCGACGAAAAGCAAAATCTCTGCCTCAGTTGCCACAAGACCGGGGTCAATGTTCCAGAGAAAGGCAGCCGCCACGCCGCACTCGATATGGGCTGCGACTCCTGCCACACCACCCACAAGACGGGCAACACTGGCACCGCGGAATTCAATTCCCACCTGACCCAGGCTAGTCCAGCTCTGTGCATCAGCTGCCACGATGTAAAGAGCGCTGAGTTGGTCAAGGCGCATAAAGACCAGCCGTTCGCGACGGCGGATTGCGTCACTTGCCACGATCCGCACCAATCCGACAAGCCCAAGCTGATGCAGAAATTCCTGCATGCTCCGTTTGCCAGCGGGTCCTGCGAAACCTGCCACGCGCCGGCGAAAGACGGGAAAGTGGTGCTGACCCAGGCCAGCGCGAAGCCGCTGTGCCTGACCTGCCACGACGACAAGGCCAAGCAGATCGCCGCTGCGAAAGTGCAACATCCGGGTGCGCTGGGCGAGTGCACCGACTGCCACAACTCGCATGCCAGCAAGAGCCCGGGGCTTCCCAAGACCGATCCGGTCAGCATCTGCCTGACCTGCCACACCGACCAGGCGGAACTGCTGAAGAAGAAGGTCCACCATCAGCCGGCATTTGAACTGGGCTGCGCCAGCTGTCATGAGGCCCATGGCAGCGAGCGGGAAAAGCTGCTGCGGGCCAAGGGCAACGCCCTGTGCCTGGAGTGTCATGGACCCGAATCCAAAGCGCAAAAAGATGAAGCCAACCATCTGCTGACGCTGTTTAGCGGCAAGGTGAAGTTGCCCGAGGATTACTTCAAGAAGAACCGGGTGGTGGTGCTGCCGCTGAGGTACGGAGTGGGCCACCCCACGGCGCAGCATCCGGTGCAGGACATTCTGGATCCGACCAACGCCAGCGTTGTGAAGACGCCGCTGGGATGCCTGAGCTGCCATCAACCGCATGCTTCCGAAGGATCGGCGCTGCTGGTGAAAGACCAGGCCGACAACATGTCTTTTTGCGACAACTGCCACAAGAACCGGTTGGCGCTGACCAAGAGCAAGTGATCAAGAACCAGCAGGGAGAAGAATCATGGCGCAAGGAATGACAAAGGGACTGGGCAAGCGGCTGGCGGTGAGCGTGCTGCTGGGCGCGGTGCTGTTGGCGCCGGCAGTCAGCGTTGCGGGCGGCAAAGAGAAGAAGAAGAAGGCGTCCGCGGCACCGACCCAAGTGACCAGACCCACGGTCGATACCTCCAACCTGGTATGGCCGGCGCCTCCGAACGTAGCGCGCATCCGCTATTTGAGCTACTTTGCAGGACAGAAGTTCGATACGGGCAAAGCGCCGGAGAAGGCGCAACAAAAGTGGATGGACCGGCTGGCCGGTATGAAGCCCGAAGACGACCCCAAGTCCAAACAGCGGATCATGCCGTTCCAGTTGCTGGGGCCCCACGGGATGGCGGTGGATTCGAAGGGCAACCTGTATGTGGCCGATCAGCGGGTGGGCGCGGTGTTTGTATTCAACACCGAAACCCGGGAAGCGGAAATGATCCACAACGGACGCCAGGCGCAATTCAAGCTGGTGAACGGAATAGCGATCGACGACGACGACCGGGTGTTCGTCTCCGACGGCAAGCTGCACCACATTCTGGTGTTCAACCCGAAGCGTGAAGTGGTGGACCAGATCTCCGAGGGAATGGTGGATCCGGTGGGGCTGGCGATCGACCGCGAGAACCGGATTTTGTATGTGGTGGACACCCAACAGGACCAGGTGCTGGCCTATGACGTCGACAGTTTCAAGCTGCTGCGGCGCATCGGCACCGGCGGCAAGAACCACGAACTCACCACGCCAGGCGATTTCTCCGGTCCGACCGGAGTGGCGGTGGACAAAGAAGGCAATGTGTACGTCAGCGACACCATGAACTATCGGGTGGAAGTGTTTGACGCCGAGGGCAAGTTCATCAGGCAGTTCGGCAATCACTGCGACGGGCCCGGCTGTTTCGCCCACCCCAAGGGCATTGCGGTGGACAGCGACGACAACGTCTGGGTCGCGGACGGGATGCTGGATCTGCTGCAGGTGTTCAACAAGGACGGCCAGTTGCTGGCGTTCCTGGGGGGACACGGCAACCTGCCCGGACAATTCGATGCATTGACCAATGTGTTCGTAGACAAGCAGAACCGGGTGTTTACCAGCGAGCAGTATCCCGGGCGGATTCAGATGTTCCGCTACGTGACCGAAGCAGAAGCGGCGCAACTGAAAAAACAGAAAGAAGAACAACGACTGAAGGACCGGACAGGGAAGACGCAGGCGGCCGCCGTAGCGCCCGTAAGTGAACTTCCGACCGAGCCGAAAGCCGAGGCCAAGCAATGACAGTTTCTGACCACAACCATGGTCGAAACGGAGACGCGACGGTGCCGGCACCGCCCGCCTCCGGCAACAGAAGTACGAACTCATTCTTTATCGGTAAGAAGTGTTGCAACACATCTAACAGGAGGAATAATCCAATGAAGAAGAACCTAGCAGTATTGCTTATGGTCCTGGGCCTCGCGGGTCTTGCGATGGCACAGATCGGCACAGTGTCAACCGACGTATTGGGTGCTCACCTGAACTTCGGACGCGGTTGCGCGGGCTGCCATGCTCCGCACAGCGGCGCGCGCGGCAACGGTATCACCACGGTCGATGGCTCGACGGGCGATGTAGCCCTGTGGGGCCAGGATGTAGCCAACCTGGTTGGCAAGACAATCCAAACCGGCCAGTTTGACTTTGGGCTGAAGTATTCTGAAACGCTACCAGCCCTGGGCGTGAATGCGGCTCCCGATGCGTTGGGCGTGACCGCTTGCTTGAGCTGCCATGACGGCAACTGGGCAACGGGCGCGATGATGAAGAACCAGGTGTTCGAAACGGTTCCCAGCACCTATGCCTCGAACACCATTCCGACCGAGTTGGGCAATGATGGCAACACCGCCAAGGGTGACTATCTAAACGACCATCCGGTGGGCGCGAATGCCATCATCGGCTGCGGCGGCCCCTATAGCTGGGATTGCACCATCGACGCGACCGGCAAAATTGTGTACGGTCCGATGATGCAGAACTTTGTCAACAACTACGGCTTCTTCGTGTCCCCCGCGGCCATCAGCAACAAGCCTGCGGTTATGTGCACGACCTGCCACAACCAGCACTTGATGAACATCGTCGCCGTGACCAATGACAACGGCGTGACCACGGGCCTGCCGAGCGGTAACTATCTGACCGCATTCTTCATCAGGGCCCCTTACAACATCAACAACCAGAACCCCGGTGGCAACCAGACGGCGCAGTTCTGCCGCCAGTGCCATGGTGGCGAAGCCAACGAAAAGAACGGCAGCACGGCGAAGACGATTTTCTAGCCTGGCTGTGGAACCGGGGAGAGAGGAAGCTCTCTCCCCATCTTTACCGAATTCTGGGTGGGGGAGAAGCAAATGAAAACGCAATGGATGATCTGGCTGGCAGTAATGGGGATGACGATTCCGGCCAGCGCGCAACTGGTTTCGTCGCACTCGTCAAGCCCGGCAATAGCGGCGCCGAGCACGGTGCAGCAGGGGCCGGCGGGGCGTCCGGTGGCGCGCGTGAACGGCGCAGTACTCACCGACCTGGACCTGAGTCGCGAGGAATATGCGATTTTCCCGTATGCGCGGCAGCACAACGGCAAAATCCCGCCGCAGATGGAACCCGGCATCCGGCAGGGCGCCATGCAGATGATCATCTTTGAGGAACTGGTGTACCAGGAAGCGCAGCGGCGGCAAATGGTGGTGCCGGCGGACAAACTGCAAAAGGCGCAAATTGATTTTCGCAAGCAGTTTCCAAGTCCGGAAGCGTATAAATCCATGTTACAGGGTGAGTTTCACGGCTCGGAAGCGAAGTTACAGGGCAAGATCAAGCGTTCGCTGCTGATCGATCAATTGCTGAAGTCGGACGTGGATAGCAAGTCGATGGCGACGCGGGCGGAGCAGAAGGCGTTCTATGACAAGAACGCGAAGCGGTTCGAGTATCCAGAGTCTTTCGCGGTGCAGACCATCTCCTTCATCCCGCCCCAGAAAGCGACGCCGGCTCAGCTGGCAGAGGCGCGGAAGCGCGCGGAAGCACTGCTGGCGAAGGCCAAAGCGACCAAGACCTACGAGGAGTTTGGATTACTGGCGGAAAAACATTCGGAAGACGATTACCGGGTGATGATGGGCGACCACAAGTTTGTGTACCGCGAGCAGATGGCGGCCCCGATGGTGGAGGCGTTGCTGAAGATGCAGCCCGGACAGGTGACTGACATCCTGCAGGTGGAGCAGATTTACACCATCGTGCGGCTGAACCTGCACGTCCTCCCGGGTAAGGCGAAGTTCGACAAGGTTCAGGCCCAAATCAAGAAGGAAGTGGAACAATCCAAGACCAACCAAATCCGCTCCGCTTTGGACAAGAAACTGCGGCAGAGCGCCAAAATCGAAGTTTTGTAACGCAAGGCCTGGTGTGTTATGGCTTGCAAATCTCCAATTCGTAGCTTGATGACCAGCCTGCTGCTGCTGTGCGCCGTCGCCGGCGCGCAATTGAAGCTGGGTTCGGAGACAGAAATCTCGGGGCGGGGCACGGTTTCCGCGGGTTACTCGGGATCCTACGGGGACCAGACCCAATCTTCCCATGGCCTCACCTTCGGGGGCACGGCTGATATTAACGGGGACTTCTACAATCCGAACTTTTTGTCATTTCATGTGAATCCCTATTTCAACCAATCCCGGTCCAATTCCGAGATTCAATCGATCACGGATGCGACTGGGGTGAACGCGGGTGCCAACATCTTCAGTGGAAGCCATTTTCCGGGATCGGTTTCGTACAGCAACTCCTATAACCAGACCGGGAACTATCACCTTCCGGGCTCACCGGATTTTCTCACCACCGGCAAAGGCCAGGCGTTCGGGGTGGCGTGGAGCGAAATCCTGCCGAAGCTGCCCAGTCTTATGGTGGGTTACAACCAGGGAAAGTCAGATTACTCGGTGTATGGCACGAGCCAGAACGGGACCTCGAACTACCGGAATTTTTACCTGAATTCGCAATATCGGTTAGCTGGCTTCGACTTGAGTGGAGGGTTCGGCGTGACCTCGGGCCGCGCGGAGATCCCGCTGCCCTATGCCGGGCAACCCGCGGAAGCCTCGCAGAGCCACGACACTTACTACAACGTCTCAGCCTCGCACCTGCTGCCGTGGCACGGCAGCGTGGCGGTGTCGTTCAACCACAATAAACTCAACAACGACTACCTCGGCTACAAGTTCAACGGGGCGATCAATACGCTGACCACCACCGCGGGATTTTACCCAATTAAGAGCTGGAACGTCTCGGTGACCTCCAACTACGGTGACAACCTCGCCGGGCAGGTGTATCAGGCGATCATTCCCACGGCGGCGGGAGGGACGACGGGTTCGGGCGGGCAAGTGGGCACCGCGCCGCCACCTTCGCCCGTGGTCACGAACTCCCAGACTTCGCGCTCCTTCGACTTGACCGGCAATACCAGCTACACGTTTCCACGGGACCTGATCTTATCCGGGAACGTTTCGCACCGGCAACAGTTCTACCAGGGGCGGAGTTACAGTTCGGATTCGTTTGGCGGAGGCGGGCTGTACACTCACTCGGTGTGGGGCGGATTCCTGAACGCCACGCTGTTCGCCAATGACACGCGGGTGAGCTACGCGAACCTGAATTCTCTGGGGCTGCTGGCCAACGGAAACTACACCCGCCGAGTCGGCGAGTGGGACTTTTCCGCGGGCGGAAACTACTCGCAAAATGTGCAAACCCTGCTGATTACCTATACCACTTCGAGTTACAGCATGACCGGCAACGTGGGGCGACGATTTGGACGTTTCGCGTGGCATGGCGGGGCCGGGTTGGGCCATAGCGGACTGACCGCTCAGCCGCACACCAGTTTTGCCAGCCAAAGCTATTCGATGGGGCTGGGCTACCAGGGATACTCGGTGCAGGGCAGCTATTCCAAGTCTGACGGGAACGGACTCGCCTTGGGAAATAACGGCCAGGTGATCCCGCCGGTGATTCCGCCCGAACTGTTGATTTTGTACGGGGGATCGAGTTATTCGGCGACTTTCTCAGCCGCACCCAAAGCCGGACTCACGTTCTCCACTACCTACCTGAAGTCGCATTCCAACACCACGACCAACGCGATTTTCTCGTTCAACCGGTTCGAGGAAGAATCAGTGCAGGTGCAGTACCGGTTCCGAAAAATGGGTATTACCGGGGGCTACACACGGGTGGTGCAGGGGTTCAGCGCCTCGGGTTCGGCGCCTTCCACGACCTCGACCTTCAGTGTTAGTGTCTTTCGATGGCTCAATCTTTTCTAAGCAGAGCAGGCTCCGGCCGAGTGGGGGCAGGGGCTCTGGCGTTGGCTCTGGCAGTGTGCGGCAGCCTGCTGTGGTGCATCCCCGCTTTGGCCTCGGGAAAAAGCAAGGAGAAGCCGGTGGAAGCGGGTCCCGCCGAGTTGGAACTGTTAGGCGGAAGAAAGCTGACCTACGAGCGCAGCTTTGGTACCGAAGGCGAAGTGAGGACCAAGCGCGGCTTCTGGACGCGGCTGCTCGATGTGGTGGCCGGCGAGGGGAATGAGATGCATGCATTGGTCCGGCCCTACAGCATCGCGAACGACTCGCGCGGACGAGTGATTGTGGCAGACCCGGGGGCGATTGGCGTCCACATTTTCGATTTTTCTCAGCAAAAGTACAAGTTTCTGTCGCGGGCAGACAAAGACAAAGACGCCATGATTGCACCGCAATGCGTGACCGTGGATGCGGAAGACAACATCTACGTGACCGATTCCGAGGCGGGCAAGATTTTTGTCTTTGATAAAGACGGCAAATACCAGCGGGCGTTGGGAAGCATTCAGGGTGGGGAAGGGTATTTCAAACGTCCGACCGGGATCGCCGTAGACTCGGCGGCGGGAAGGATTTATGTCACCGACACGCTGCGCGATCAAGTCTTTGTGTTGGACATGCAAGGCAGTGTCTTGCAGACCATCGGGAAGCGGGGGAACGGCGAGGGCGAGTTCAACCTGCCCACGGAATTGCGGCTGGACGGCCAAGACCTGATCGTGGTGGATGCGATGAATTTCCGGGTGCAAGTGCTGGGGCGGGACGGACAGTTCAAGTACCTGATCGGCAAGCTGGGAGATGGGACTGGAGCGATGTTCCGGCCCAAAGGGGTGGCCGTCGATTCCGAGGGCGACTTGTATGTGGTGGACGGACTTTGGGGAGTCGTGCAAGTGTTTAATCGCCAAGGCCAGCTGCTGTACTACTTCGGCGGGAGGGGGACGTCGGCGGGGCAGTTCCAGCTGCCGGCGGGATTGTTCATCGACCGGAGTGACAGAATCTTCGTCGCAGATTCAATGAATCGGCGGGTGCAAGTGTGGCGCTATACCGCGGCTGGGTCGAGAAATGGAGGCAGGCCGTGAGCGGCAAAGTCGGATGGGTGGCTCTTGGGTTGATGCTTCTGGTGAGTGGATTGCGCGCCCAACTGGCGACGGACGTGATTGGGCAGCATGCTTTGGGGGCGGGCAGTAGCGGAGGAGTGAAAGGGATGGCGCCCGGGTCCTGCCAATATTGCCACGCGCCCCATTCGGGGTTGGACAATGGCTTGTGGAATCAAAAACTGACCACCCAGACCTATACCGCCTACACCAGTCCGACCTATGCCGAGACGGGAAATAGCGCTGTGCCGTCGCAAACCGATACCAACTTATGTTTGAGTTGCCATGATGGCACGGTGGCGGTGGGAGCGTCGATCGTCTATGGGCAGATTGCGACCGGCAAGCTGCTGGGGCAAGACACCATCGCCACATTGCAATCGTCGCATCCCGTGAGCCTGACATTGCCCATCCGCGATGCGGCGGACCTGGTGGCGAGTTTGTCAGCCAACGGGACCACCGCCGATCCGCAGAAGGTAAAGCTGGTGAACGGGAACATCGAGTGCACCACCTGCCACAATCCGCACGTGGAGGCGACCGACCTGCAGGCCAAAAACTTTCTGGTGAAAGACAGTTCCAGCGGGGCGTTGTGCCTGGCCTGCCATGATCCGAACCGGGTGTTGAACGGAGTGGCAAGCGGGCTGGCGGGATGGCCGCAAAGCATCCATGCGACCTCCACCGCAGCGGTGCAGAACCTGCCGTACGGAACCCTGGCCTCGAACGCATGCTTGAACTGCCACACCGATCACAACGCGGCGGGGGCGGAATGGCTGCAACGGGGCGCGGGAGATCAGGTGTGCTTGAACTGCCACTCTGCGAGCAATCAGCCGGCCGGCACGCCGCGGCGGGCAGGAGCGTTCGCGCCCCGCATTGTGACCCTGGCATCCGCCAAGTCGGCCCGGCTGGATGTGGCTGCGGAATACGCCAAGGTCGGGCACCCGCAGTTTGGGGGCAGCCGACAGCGGCCAGTGCCGGGAGCAGATCCGGTGCGAGGGCCGTTGCCCAACCGGGGCCCGACGTCGCCAAATACTCCGCAACAGTCGGGGTGCATCGATTGCCATAATCCGCATGCAGTGCAATCCACCACAAATTTTGCGGCCCCGCCGCAGGTGCGGCTGTCGCAGACTCGGGTAACCGGGCTGAACCAGTTGAATCACGCGACGGTGCTAGCGCCGGCCACCGCGCAGTATGAGACCTGCGTGCGCTGCCACGGTCCAAGTCGAGGGAAGCTAGCCAGCGCGAAATATGGATACAGCCCGTTGCGGTCGGCGGTGGACGGTGACGCGCGCAATCTGATTCCGCTGATTTCCAATTTGGCCCGCTCCAGCCACCCCATCGCCCGCAATCGTTCCAGTGCGCTGCCCCAGCCCAGCCTGCTCAGTCACATGCAGAACCTGCAAGGCGGCGGAGTGAGCCGGGCGATGGGCGAGCGCATCTTTTGCACCGACTGCCACAACAGCGACGACAACCGGGAGTTCGGCGGGAACGGCCCCAATGGACCCCATGGATCGAAGTGGACCCACATCCTGGAGCGGCGGTATGAATTCAGCCAGGCGGTAGCGCCGGGGCAATTGATTACGAATTTGAATCCGAATCCCGACCTGGGAAGCCAGGGACCCTACGCGCTGTGCGGCAAGTGCCACCAGTTATCGAACGTGATGCAGAACGCCAGCTTCAAAAAACATTCGTCGCACCTTAGGGCGGGCTTCAGTTGCTCAGTGTGCCACACGCCGCATGGCCGGGGGAGCGGCGCGGACAACCCCAGCGGCGAGCGCATGGTGAACTTCGACATGAAAGTGGTCGCGCCCAACGGTGCGATTCAGGTTTCCTACAACCGGAGTAGCAACACTTGCACCTTGACCTGTCATCAAGTCGCGCATTATCCCGACGGCTCGGTGAAGAGTGCGGCTGCGGCGGGCGGTGCCAGAAAATAACACTTGCCCGGTTTCTGTCGGAACCGGTGGCGGAGAGTGGGCGAAGCGGTTCGCTGAGCCCAGACGGAGGGTGCCCCATCTTTATGGGCGGTTGGTCAAAGTCACCGTACCCGCCGGGTGTTGGGTCCAATTGCTGGAACCCTCCTCGGGACTTTGCCGGTCGCGCTCCCAGTCGACACGAAGCATCATGGCTTTCACCTTGAAGCGGGATTCGCGCTTCGCCTCGCCCGGTCGGACCACGAAGTCCTTGTTCCTGATGCGAAACGCGATGCTTTCGGCCAGGGGGATGAAGGGCTCGGAGGCTTTGCCCACGATCAGATAGACCACGGTGTCGGCAACCACAGTGTACTGCGGACAAGTTCCGCCGACTTGGGGCAGCGTGCCTCCTGACATCGCGGTCACGAAAACCGGCTGCGAGGAGATGCACTCGCCCATCTCCATTCTGACGAAGGTTGCTTTTTGGTAGAGGTTGTCTTGTAATGCCCAGCAGAACAGAGCGTTACTGCAGATTGCCGCGAGCCAGAAAGCTTTTTTCATAAGCACCTAAGGTCCCCGAGCAGACCGCCCTGGCCAGACTACCTTGGCGAGTGGCGGCCACCCTCGCCTTGCCTTCACTAGAAACTTCGACCGTGGGGGCTGGTTGCGGGTGCAGAATCGCTCCGCGAGCATTACGTTGGGGTTGCCGGGCGTGAGATGGGGCCGTAGGAACGCGAAAGCGCGGCGCGGCATGTACCGTCGTAATCCTGCCTCTTCGTTTATTAAGAAGTGCACATCTTTCTAATCCGATGAAGCCTCCAGCGAGGGAAACCTCCCTGCAAAGAGGCCGCATTGAAGCTGCCAGCGTTGAAACGAAGATTGAGGAAATGGCGGGCGGGCGTGGCGGGCCTGCTGCTGACTGCCGCCACCGCATGTGTCGCGGCTGACATCGCCGCCAACCCTGCGGTCGCCAACCGTGGGAACACTGCCGATTTGCCGGAAGTGGTCACCATTCGGAGCCAGGTACGCGAAGTGCACGTGATCTTCACCGCCAGCGATCTCCGACGGCAACCGGTGTTGGATCTGACGCTGGATCAGGTGCAATTGCAGCAAGATGGGGAGGCGGTGCAAACGATTTCGGATTTCCGCCGGGACCTGGACTTGCCGCTGCAAGTGGCGCTTCTGACAGATCAGAGCGACTCGATGCAGCTGGGGTTGGCGCAGGAGCAAAAAGCGGCTGAAGAATTTCTCGCCCGCATCATCCGTCCCGGGGTGGATACATACCTGACGTTGCCATTCGCGACCCTCTCGGTTCCGAGGGAGCCGTTAGCGCGACCGTCGCCGGGCGGCGGGACTTCGGGCAGGGCCGAGGGGCAAACCGCTCTTTACGACGCACTTCTGGAAGCCAGCTCGCGACTGGCCGCGAGTCCCTCTGGAAACGCCCTGACCCGGCGCGTGATTGTGCTGCTCAGCGACGGGGAAGACAACTACAGCCTGCACGGCCTGGGGGAGGTTCTGGAAGCGGCCGGGCGCGCCGGAATTGCGGTGTACGGGATCACGGCGCATCCCCCTAAATCCCCGACGCGGGGCGATGCCGTACTACGCCAACTTGCGGACGGGACGGGAGGCCGCGCCTTTGTGGTGAAGAACTATGCCGACGCTGGCGCCGTCTTTCTGGAAATTGAAAAGGAATTGCGCTCGCAATACCTGATCGCTTTCCGGCCGCCCAACCGAGGGCGGTGCGGGATGCATCAGTTGCAAATGGTGCCGCGGCAGAGCGGATTGACTCTGCACTGGCGCGGAGGATACTCCGACTGTGATCCCTAGCGCCGGTGGGCGACTCTTAGGAGAGCGGCTTGGCGGTCGTTCCTGCCTTCACTCCCGTGTGCTTCTTGGCCTGCTGAATCAATTCCAGCACGCGGTCTTTGTTTTCGTAGTTCGGGTTGGTGTCGAGCAGCTTCTGCCAGGTTGCCACCGCCCCGTCAATGTCCATCTTCCCCTGCCACTTCACAATGCCAAGGTTGAACAGCGCGTTGGCCTGGTTCGGCTGTGCCACCAGCGCCTTGTTGAACTCCTGGATGGCTGTATCCGCATTGCCAGAGTACCAGTAGGCTGTCGCCATGTCGGTGCGCACACCGGCGTTGTCGGGTTTCAGCTTCAAAGCGTGCTGATAGTAGTCGATGGCGGGAGGAAAATTCTTGGTGTCGTAGTAGATGTTGCCGATGTCGGCCAGCAGTTGCGGGTTCTCGGGATCGGTCTTCAATTTGGCCAGCAACGGCGCTGCCTGGGTGTCGGCCATCTGTTTCATCTGCTCGGGAGTAGGCTGGGCAGCTTCATTGGCGGGCATGGGTGCTGTGGCCGACTGCGCCTGCACAGTCGCCGCCACGGGGGACTGCGAGCCCCGCACCAGCCATCCGAAGAGCACACCTGCCAGCAGGCAAATCGCCGCCAGCGTGTAGGCCTGCATGCTGCTCCAATGGGTACTCGTCCGGCTCACCGTTTGGTTCATTTCTTGCTCCTATAAAGCTGTCGAGCTTTCTCTCGGCGCTACTTGCCCGCCGGATGCTGCCGCGCGTCGGCAATCAGTTTCTCAATTCCGGGCTTGTTTTTGGTTTCAGGATTCAGCGTGAGCAATTGCTGCCAGGCTGTCACGGCTCCCGCGCCGTCCGCCTTGCCCTTCCATTTCATCACGCCCAGATTGAAAAGGGTGCCCTCATGCCTGGGATTCAACTTCAAAGACTCCTGCAACTGCGCGATGGCCCCGTCCACGTCTCCCCGATAGTAGAAACACGATGCCAGTTCGGTGCTCGCGGTTACATTCTTGGGATCGGCCGCCAGCGCCTGCCGGTAATACGACTCGGCTTCCTGAAACTGATGCGTGGAGGTGTAGATGTCTCCTACCTTCACCAGCAGCGCCGAATTCTTCGGGTCCGCTTTCAACTGTTGTAGCAAGGGATCGGCCTTGCTCGCGGCCATTCTCTTCATTTGGTCCAGGCTGGGCATCTGGTGCTGCGGTGCATTGACCGGAGCCTTGCTGGCGGCATTCACCACCCGCTGCGTGCTTTGCGATCCGCGAAACAAATATCCCACCGCCAGTCCCACTACCAGGCAGAGAGCCGCCATGATGTAGGCATGGGTGGGACGCCAGGTGTTTGCCGCGGGGGGGATGGTTTCGGTCGTCATGTGCCGCTCCTCAGAAGTCAAAGGATTTCCCCGGGCGTTGCAACGCCCAAGAGGAGTAACCCTGACTAGGTGCACCCCAGTCGCCAAATCCAGCCAGGGCCGAGGGATTTCTCTTGCTTTGTTTTCAATGGGTTAGGGCCGGTAGGCGAGGTGGCAAAGGCGACCGCGAACCAGTCGCCGGGTGCTAGCTCTCAGTTCTAGAGTAATTTCACGCGCCCAGCGTCGGCGCCGCTACTCGCCGCGCTTCATGCTGTCAATCAACTGGAACAGCTGGGTTCGGTCCACCACTTCCACGAATGGCTTGCCGGAGCGCCGGTTGCTGACCACATAAATGGTCGGGGTGTGCTCAATGCCAATGCGGTTGCCCAGGTTCTTGTCAACATTGATCAGGTCTTGCAACTTGCCGTCAGGGTCCACCACAAAGGGCAGCGTGAGCTTGTGCTCGGCGGCAAATTTCTCGGCGAATCCGCGCAGGTTGTCGGGCGTGATTTCCAGCTGGTGCTCAAAGCAGTAGTCGCGAAAGGTGTTGCCCATGAGCTTGGAGGTCTTGTCGAAATAGCGCGCAATGATCGCCGCCTGCAACGACCAGTTGTGCATCGGCAGCGGGAAATCGTGGCGCACCACGGGAATCTTGTAGGTCCGTCCCGCTTCGGCCACCAATGGCGCAGCGCGGCGGCAGTCCGGACACTGCAAGTCCTCAAACACCACCAGCGCGACCTGCGACCCTTTGGGCGGACGCAGCACATCCTGAGCGTCCTGTGCCGGAGCAAACGGCGCCAGCAGCATCAGCAAAAACGGAAACAGGGCAACGTTTTTCGTCATGTTCATATAGATGCACACCCCAATCAAAAGGACAGGGACTTCTGGAACTATGGTAAACGAAAACCCGGGCGGGGTGCCCAGTCCGAATTACGGCAGTCAATGCGCAGCCAGGCACGCTACGCGGTACAATTCGATGGTCGCGAGCGGCCCGAGACAGCCGGGGAGATGGAATTCGGTCGGCCCTCCACTCCGGTTCGTTCGCGGGTACCAGGATCATGAGCAGGCAGAGAACGCGAGCCGGCGGGCCACGCTAAACGCGGGAGGGAATGCCAAAGAATGCTAGCGAGCAAAGGTTGGGGATGAGATGAACCGCTGGATTGAGCGGGCGTTGAATATCCATCCCGGAGATTTGGCCCGCGGAGTGCCGCTGAGCTCTTGCCTGTTTCTCACCATCAGTGCCTATGTGATCGGGAAAGTGGCGCGAGACGCCCTGTTCCTGGCGCAATTTCAGGCGGTTCAACTGCCCTATGCGGACATTGCCAGCGGCGTACTGGTCGGCTTCGTCGCTGTTCTGTATTTGCGCCTGCGGCGGCGGGTCACCCTGGGCAACTTGCTGGTGGGCACTTCTTTGTTCTCTGCCGCTACCTGCGGGTTGTTCTGGGTTCTCGCCCACTATGATCGTCCGGTTTGGCTCTATCCGGTCTTCTATGTTTGGGTGGGTGTGTTCGGAGTGGTGGGGCCGACTCAGGTCTGGACCCTGGCGAACCATCTACTCACCACGCGCGAAGCAAAACGCATCTTCGGCATGGTTGGCGGCGGGGGTATTTCGGGCTGGATTTTCGGTGGCTATTTCTCAAAAGTTGCCACGCAAGTCTTCGGCACGCAGAGTCTGCTGCTGGCCATGGCGGTGCTGCTGCTGATTTGTTCCGCTCTGATGGCCGTCGTTTCCAAAAGCGGCAAGCCCGGCATCGACGCCGTCAACGATCCCATCGCAGCCGCTGGGGGCCTCAGCCAAAAAGGTTTGCAAGACAGCTTGCGCTCGGTGTTTTCTTCTCCCTACCTGCGCGCCATCGCGGCGGTGATCTTTACCTCTTCGTTCGCCACCACCCTCACCGGCTGGCAATTCAAGGCTCTGGTCAAGCAGTTTTCCGTCAACCAGGACGCCATGGCAATTTTCTTTGGCGATTTTTATTTTTACGCGGGGTTGCTGGCGTTGCTGTTCCAGTTGCTGCTTACCACGCGCCTGCTCCGACGTTTCGGAATTGGCCCGATTCTCTTTGTCCTCCCACTGGTGGTGTTGGCGGGCTCCGCCGGCCTGATCGTCTGGGGGACCATCGCCGCCGCCCTGTTTCTGAAAGGCGGCGATCAAGTGCTGCGCTATTCCATCGACCGCTCCACCATTGAACTGCTCTATTTGCCACTGCCGAACCGGGTGAAACTGAAGGCAAAATGGCTGATCGATACCGTCGTCTGGCGCTTGGGAGATGGCATGGGCGGCGTGGTGGTTCTGATCTTCGCGGCGCAGTTACGCTGGACTCCGCGGCAAATCAGTTGGATTGCGATACTTCTCATCCTAGTCTGGCTGGCCGCCGTGTATGTCGCCGGGAAACAGTATTTTGTGGTTTTGCAGGAATCGATCAGCCAGCACCGGCTCGACTCTGAACAAGCTACGCTGGCGCTCGATCGCTCTACCACGGACTTGTTGTCGAAGACCATTCTCGCCTCCGATCCCGCAGAAGTCCTCTATGCGCTTAGCCTCTTCGAGGTTGAACGCGAGCGAGTCGCCCACCCCGTGATTCGCGGTCTGCTCAACCATCCCGCGCCGGAAGTCCGCCAGAAAGCCATCTCGGTTCTCTCGGCCGTTGGCGATAAGTCTGTCCTGCCCTCCATCGAAGCTCTGCTGCAAGATCCCGACCAGCGGGTTCGAACCGAAGCCATGTTGTACCTGGTTTACCACGCCAACGTGGATCCGCTTACGCTGCTCGCCGAAATCGGCGACTATGCGGATTTTTCTGTGCGCTCCGCCATCGCCGCATACCTGGCGCGTCCCGGAGAAGCCCAAAATATCGAGACCGCTCTCCATATCCTGACCGCCATGTCGCAGGAGAGCGGCGCAACCGGCCAACGCACCCGTCAAGAATTGGCGCGACTGCTCGGCGAACTGCCGGATTGCTTTGATCCGTTGCTCCCGACCCTGCTCTGCGATCCCGCTGCCCTGGTGGTGCGCGAGGCCATCCGCTCGGCTGGGGCGCTGCGAAATGTTTCCCTGGCGGCGCGTCTGTTGGAGCTTCTCCGCGATCCCGAATTCACCAATGATGCGGCGCAGGCGCTCGCCCAATTTGGCGACCCAGCGGTTGCTCTGCTCAGCCGGCATCTTGGCGATCCCGCTTCTGCCATGGACCTGCGGCGGGCCATTCCGCTCATTCTGGTCAGCATCGGCACGCCGACCTCGGCACGCGCGGTCCTCGACAACCTGCTGGAGCGAGACACCGGCCTTCGTTTTCAAATCATTAGCGCTCTGAACAAGATTCACCAGTTGCATCCGGAAATCCAGCTCGACACCCAATTGCTGGAAACTGTTCTGGCCGCGGAAGTCATGGGCCACTATCGCTCCTATCAAATTCAGCAAGCTCTCGGCCTTCCCACCGACCCGCACGAACCGGTGATGCACGCGCTGCGCGAATCCATTCAACAGGAGCTGGAAAGAATTTTTCGCCTGCTGGGTCTCCTGTATCCGCATCTGGATTTGCACTCGGTTTATTTTGGATTGCAATCGAACAACGCGACCGTGTATGACAATGCGCTGGAATTTTTGGAGGATGCCCTGAAGTCGCAGTTGCGCGCGGTCCTGGTGCCGCTACTGGACGGCAAGGTGAGTGCCAAACAGAGGGCCGCGATCGCGGAGCGCCTGGTGCACAGCAAGGTGGAGAGTCGCGAGCAGGCAGTTGCGGAACTGGTCGCCAGTGACGATCCCTGGCTGAAATCCTGCGGCGCTTATGCGATTGGAACCTTCGCCATAAAATCGCTGGACGTGGAATTGACGCAGTGCCTGGAGCATCCCAATCAGCTGGTGCGGGAAACCGCGCGTGCCGCACGCCTGCGCCTGCAGTCTCCGGACGCGGACTCTTGAAGCTTCACGGCTGGATGCAGATCGCAGACGAGTGCGGGACCACCGCCGAGGGGCGCGGAAGATGCGGACGCCTCTTCCGCGCAGCAGCGGGGAGTTTGCAGATGAAATTCCGGCGATGTTAGCGCGGGAGCCGCAGATCGACCTGGGTCGCGTGCATCACACCTTTATGATTCACGTGGCCCAACACGATCACGAACGACCCCGCCTTCACCTCGTCCATTTCTCCGGGCTTTCCGCCCTTCGTCCACGTGGTCGAGCTGTCGAACGCGATGGTCCTGACTGATTGTGAAGGAGCGGGACCGCCATGGATCTGGAGGGTCGACTTGTCTTTGGACATTCGGACGACCTCGCCCTGCCACTTCGCCTCTTTGCCCGCGGCCATAGTTTCTTTCGCTTCGGCCGCAGCCTGGTTGGCCACCGCAGGCAGGGCTGAAAATACCGCTCCCGCAAGTACTAATGTGATCAAGGTGATTGGAACCCTCATCGCATCCTCCATTTTGAAATAGGTGATTCTAGACCGGCTACGAGCATAGCCTCGCTCTGGAAAATAGTAAAGCACAATTTGCCGCTAGCTCGCATTATGGTGTTGACTCCGCAGCCCGTCTGGGATACCGTTTTGGGCAGTTCCGGGAGGACACCCGTGCGTGAATTGCTCTACTCCTCGGCAAGATGCTTG
Source organism: Acidobacteriaceae bacterium (assembly GCA_025360645.1). Lineage (GTDB taxonomy): Bacteria > Acidobacteriota > Terriglobia > Terriglobales > Acidobacteriaceae > JANYBT01. Next base: position 21,853 of record JANYBT010000105.1, read on the forward strand.
GCAGTGGCTCTGACTTGCGTCATGATTTCCTCGGCGGCGCGTGCGGCCGACGAGCCCGCTCTCACCAAGGATCAGATCAAGCAGTTTCTGCAGACGGCAGAAGTCATCAAGAGCAAGCCCTCGAGCAAGGGCACCACTCATCCCTCGCGGCTTACCCTGAGCGACGGCAAGATCACGCACGACGCCTCTTTCCAAAGCATCGACGAGCATAAGCAGGAGATGAAACTCGAAAGCGGAGCGGTCGAATTCGATTTCGTGGACTCTTATAAGTACAACATCGCCACCTACCAGCTCGCGGAACTGCTGGGCGTCGACGACATGCTTCCGGTTTACGTGGAGCGCAAGTGGGATGGAAAGAAAGGTTCGCTGAGCTGGTGGCTTCCGGTCAAGATGGACGATGCCGACCGGGTGCAAAAAAAGATCGAGCCTCCGGATCCAGACAAGTGGAACCATCAGATGTACCGCGTCCGCGTGTTTGACGAGCTGGTATATGACACTGATGCCAACCTGACCAACGTGCTGATTGGCGAAGACTGGACCGTCTGGCGCATCGACTTCACCCGCGCCTTTCGCAAGAGCAAGGATGTCCGCGTCCCCAAGAATCTGGTGAAATGCGACCGTCAGCTCTTCGAAAAGCTGAAAGCCCTGAAAGGCGACGATGTGGCGGAAAAAACCAAGAACTATCTGACCAAGTATGAAGTGAGCGGGGTCATGGCCCGCCGGGATAAGATTGTCTCGGCCTTCCAGTCGCTCATCGCTGAAAAAGGAGAAAAAGAAGTTCTCTACTAATCCTTTTTGCTGCCGCGCGGCAACTTGCGCCGGCGCTCCTAGTAATGAAACCTGTACCTCACTTCCACATACACCTCGCGCGGGTTGTTGTAGTGCGTCCCGCCGAAGGTGAGACTGTTGTCAAGCAGCAAGTGACGGTTGGCCAGGTTCAGCGCGTGGACCGACGCCGACACATTCTCCCCGATGTCTTTCCCCAACGACAAGTCAAAGCTTGTATGTCCCGGCAAGTGATCGGGGGCTGGGGGTGGGGCGCCATTGGCGAAGCCTGAGCCATAGTAAACATTCGTCGCCGCGAACGAACGCCATGGCAGGCTGATCTCGCCGCCAACGTTGAGCGTATTGCGCTGGTCGTGGTCGAGCAGGAAATAACCCACTGTGGGCGGCGAGAAATCGGTCAGTCCGCCACTGATAGCGCCCTTCGCTTGCGCGATCTGGTTGGAATATGCCAGATGAATTTGCGCCCGGTTCCACAGCCGAGGCGAGCGTACCGTCGCTTCCCATCCGCGAATCAACCCGCCGTCAATGGTCAGCGGGAAGAAGACGTTAGAGTTGCCCACGCTGCTGTGGTCAAAGAAATTGTGGGCGCGGGTCTGGAAGTTGTTGATCTCGGCCGTCCAACTGCGAAAGGGAATGGTCACGCCAAACTCGTGTTCTTCGTCGCGTTCGCCGCGCAGCGGGATGAATCCAAGGTTCTGGTTGTTGACGAATGCAAGCAGCGGGCCTGAGGCGGTGACCAGCGGCGGCGCTTGGTAGAACTGCCCGTAGAATGCGCGAAACACCCAATTGAGTTTCGGGATGCGCAGGGCCGCGCCCACTCGCGGACTGGTCGCGTTCTCCACGATGGAGCCGGAAAAATGCGTTTGCCGCACCCCGCCAATCAGGTTCAGCCACGATGTGACCTTGATCTTGTCTTCCACAAACACCGAGGTCACGCTGCCATCCACAATCTCGCGGGTGCGGAAATTCGGGTTGCTCTGGTCATTGAAGCTCAAGCCGAACAGTTGATTGTCGTGCTGGCCGAATCCGTAGAAGCCGACCTGAGCATCGTTGTGCCAGAATTTCGCGCTGAAACTGGCCTGGCCTCCGAAGTAGTTGGAGGCGCGACGGTCAGTCGTGCTGATGGGGAAGTCGGCGGGGCTGCTCTCGTAATTCGCGCTGTTGTAGTGGAAAAACGGCGAAACCGTCAGCAACTTACCAGAGCCGAAGGTGCGTACCCAGGAAAAATTCGCGAAGGCATCGGCTTCGTGTTGGCCGTCGCGAATGCCGGTAGCCTGCTGCTCGGGCGTGTTAGGAATCTGGTAGTAGTCTTGGCGCGCGGAGGTCACCAGGCGAAGCTGGTTGGCCGGGTTGATGTTGTAGATCAGCGACCCGAAGCCGCCATATCCGTTGACCTGGTCGTGAAAAATTTGTGCAGTCGGAGTTTCCAGGCCAAGATTGCTGCGATTGCCGTTCACGCTGGCGTAGTACGCAAACTTCTCAGTGTGTCCCCCGAAATTGAACTGATCATTGGTCTGGTAGAAGTTTCCCAGGCCAAGAATTAACTCTGCCTGATTGTTGCGCTCGAAGCCAGTGCGCGGGACCACGTTGAACACGCCATAGGTGCGGTCGCCGTACTCCGCTTCGTAACCGCCACGCTGGGCCTCAAGGTAGTCCACATCTTTGGGATCAAACTGCGGCCCCACGTTGCTGGCGATGTTGGTGTTGGGCACGGGCACGCCGTCAACCAGCCAGCTCACCTGATGTCCGCCGCGAATGTGCAACTGGTCGTGCGTGATGTAGGCGCCGGGTACGAAGTTGGTGATCATGGCGAGGCTGTTGGAGCGGGCGGCGCCAGGAGTGTGCTCCACGTCAGTCCGGCTCACCAGAGTCGAAGGGGTTGCGGTATCCGTGGATGCGACCGCAGCGGTGTCGGTCACGGTGACGGTTTCTTTCGCGCTCGCCAAAGTCATTTGTGCGTGAACGACCGGTTCCGTGCCGGAGCGAACGGTTACGTTCTGCGCCACCTGTTCGAAACCGGGCTTGGCCACCGTGACCTGGTACTCGCCGAGCGGCACCGCGTCGAAGTGGAACTCCCCCGATTCGTCAGAGGCGGCGGACTGCACCCACTCCGAGTTCGCCGCGCGCAGCATGATGTGCGCCCCCTGCACCGGCCGGTGATGCGGGTCGTGAATGATGCCGCGAACCGAACCGAAGATTGTGGCGCTGGCGGCGACTGCAAGCAGCAGCATGACGGCCAACGCGGAAAAATGAACCAAACGCATGGAATTCTCCCAAGTCGAAAAACAGGTGGCCGGGGAAACATCGCGGACTTCGCGGTGGGGCGAAGGCGATGTTCGAGTCGCGAGACAGCCGGGCTTAGGAGAAGTGCGGAGGAGCGCGCCCGGAATGGGTTGCGATGAGACTCGACGCCGAGTGCCGCGGGCGCGCCGGGGAGGCAACCACTTCCGACAAAATTTCGTTATGTGAGAACGCAACCGCCGGCACAAAAGCGCGCTCGGAGCAGCCCATCGAGCGGCAACAATCATGATTGGGGCAGCAATCGGCGGCGGCGTGGAACTCAGAGTCCGCCGCTGGGGCATCGCCGGCGGCCTTGGCGGGTTGCGGGTTCGGCATGCCCACCATGTCGTGACACGGCTGCGCCGGTTGGTGAGACGCGGGTCGGATGCAGTGGAGCGAAGTCTGCGGCAGCGCGGCCTGCACCAGCGGGACGCGCATCCCGCTCAGCATGACCAGCAACAACAATTTGGAAATAGCGCGCTGCATAATATTGGGATCGCGAAAGCGGCAGCCCCACGCCGCAGATCGCTTCGCTGCTTCCAGCATAGGCCACGGCACTGCGCGAAGGCAACGCGCTCCCGCCGATGGTGCGTCCCATTACGGTGCGTCCCATTGCCGTTGCGCACGCTTGTTGTTTATAATCGGGGAACTGAGCGGGAGTAACTCAGTGGTAGAGTGCGACCTTGCCAAGGTCGAAGTCGCGGGTTCAAATCCCGTCTCCCGCTCCATTGTTCTCCCCTGTGTTGCTCACCCGGAAAAGAGAATACCGATGTCGAGCAAGCTTCTGGTTCTGGTCAGTCTCTGCGCTTTGGCCGTGGGATGCGGGGATAGCCGCAAACTCCAATTCGTTGCCATTTCGCCCACAGCCGCCACGTCCCAAGCCCAATTCACCGCGACTGGCACCTTCAGCAAGCCGCCGTCACCGATGCAACTGGGCAGTGCCGACATTACCTGGTGCGCCGGCTCCAGCAATGGCGTCTGTGCGGGCTTCATCAATCCGGGCGCGATGGTCGACGCCAACGGCAACGCCCAATGCGAGGCCACCTTCCATGGAACGGTCACCGTGCTGGCAGGGTCGCCAGCCAAAAGCAACACGCAGCCGAACCCCGACGGCGGAATTGTGCTGCAGCCCTTCGGGACGGCGCAGTTGACCTGCCCGTAGCCCAGGGCTGGCTGGAGTCTTGGGTAACTTGAACCGCTGGGAGAAGCTTGTTAAGCTGAAAGGTGCCGGTGCGCCGCAGGGTGCGCCGGTTAACCAAAGGCGCGGTACCCAAGTGGTAAGGGAGAGGTCTGCAAAACCTTTATGCGTCGGTTCGATCCCGACCCGCGCCTCCAAATCTTTCAACTGCTTCGCTCGCACCCCCGCAGAAGTCCTCATCTCCATTTTTTAGTGCTTGTTTTCAATGCCTGTCCATCGACCGGGCCGACTCCAAACTGACGGCGGCGCATAGGAGAGCGCTGCGCCTCAAGACCAACTTCAGCAGCATCTACAACAAAAACAACATTCCCCATCCGCCGCGTCCGTTCTGCAACGGACTGTCTTCCGCTTCGAGTCTGAATGGACGCGGGCTGACGACTCGCTGCCCAGCCAGCGATGTCTTTCGGTTGCGGACCTTCGCTCCCTTCGCGCGACTCGGCTACTCAACCGGCGTCGCGATGGGTGGCTGAGAGGTGGGGCGACGGCAATTCGCGAATCGGAAAGTCATTACAACTATTGACTAAAGCTATACCAATGATCGCCGTTCAACGCAAGTCCAATCGTTTCAATCACTTAGCTCCATTTCCCGCCACAGCCACTCTGGTGAGGGGGTTTTGGCATGGCGGAATGGATATCCCACCCTAGCTTAAAACCATCGCTAGAGCGGTTTGTGGCCCTGTGGCGAGGCGATCGGAGGCGCGGGCGACCCAGAGGTCACCTGACCCCAGAAACGCGTCTAGAACGCCTCCCAGGGCCAAATTCCACCTCCCATCTCGATATAGCTACACAACTTGTGTAAAACTTACGCTATGCTGTCAGGTGGCCGGTCACCCCCCAGCGGTCGTGAAACTGCGGCACTCTACGCTTGGCCCGCTTTCCATTCCGCATACAGCTTGGCGATCGCAGGTCCAATGACGAATCCCCAGGCCCAAATGGGAAAGCTCTTGAATTTGCCGGGAACAACATAGCGGTGTTGCGCCTCCTCGACTGGAACTCCGGCTCGGTACATCTTTTCCGCTTGCCCCGCGATGTCGTCAAAGACTTCTCGGATGGACGCGATGCCTTCCTGCCCGCACACCTGGCCGTGGCCGGGGACAAAAAGAGTGTCTTTGTCGAACCCTGCAAATTTCTTCAGCGTTTGGCGCCAGCCGGAAATGGTGGCCTGTTGGTCAAAGCAAACCGGATACAGTCCATGGAACAGAAGGTCTCCGGTGTACACGACGTTCTGCTCGGGCACGCGCACTACGATGTCAGTTCCGGAATGGCCGGGATAGGATTCCAAAACCGCGGTCAGTCCGCCCAAGTCGATCGAAAAAGGAAGTGCCGCGGGATGGAGGGGATGATTCGGGAGGCTTAGGATACTCGCATTGGCCGCGGCGAAGATCGAGGTCATCGCATCCGTGTCGCTCTGCGCATGGGCCCGCTCCGTATCATACTTGGCATCCTTGACGCGCTTCTCGAAGGGCCCGAGTACTGTTTCTTTTTCCGCGCCTTGCAGCGGAGCATAGGCGTCCACCATGCGTTTTGCGGTCGCGGCATGCGCCCAGAGAGGCACGCCATTGGCACCGTAGAAGGAATTTCCCATGGAATGGTCAAAGTGATAGTGGGTGTCCAGAGCTCCCTGCACCGGAACCGGGCTCACCATGCGCAAAGCCTCGAGCTGGAACGAGGCGCCCGCGGGTGAGGCAAATCCTTCGAGTAAGAAAGCAGCATCCTTTCCGACCAGGAAGCCGCCATTGCAGGTCGTCTGAAAACCTTTGGAAGTATCGGAAATCGTGGCATACAGGCCGTTGCCGACCTTCCGAACCGATGCAAAACCTTTGTCGACAAACGGGCCTTGAGAGATCCGCGAATCGCCCGCCAACTCTGCCGCAAGCGCCGGCAACGGAATGAACTTCGCGATGGCGTGGAAAGCCCCGAAACACGAGGTGCTGGCGAGGAACTGCCGCCGGGAAAATCCGGTGGTGAGATCGACCATGATGAATGCATGTCCTTGAGTTGGAACGCGCGCTAATACTTAGTGGAAGAGCAGTGGCGCACCCGGACCCTGCCCCGAAGAGTGGCTGCGTTCTGGCATGCTTCTGCTGAATGAGGACTCAGGCGGAGAGTGAATCCGCTTTTCGCCCGGACAGTCGCAGGCCGATCCAGCAGCTTACCGGCCAGGTGAGCAGCCACGACAACCAATACCAGTGCGGCCAGCCCTTGCTCCAGTTGGGAACGGTCGCGGCGAGGCCCATCACTTCTCCCAGGATAAAGAACCAGAGCACATGTCGCGCAGCGCGGTCCGGAGCAAAGCGGGCGCAGAGCCAGGCACAAAAGATGGAAACGACGACGAACAACGCCGTGCTCGCCATAAGAGCGTGATCGGAGGGGACGCGGCCGCGGACGAAATCGCCCGGGAACAGGCGCGAGAGTAATGGATCGCTGGCCACGACAAGAGCTATCGAGAGCAGGTAGCTG
>JANYBT010000109.1 GCA_025360645.1 Acidobacteriaceae bacterium
ATCCGGCGAACATTCCGGTGATTGCCGTGGCTTCCAGTGCGTTGCAGGATGACCTGACCCGGCGGATGGCGGCGGGCGATACTTCCTCCGCACGGCTGGAAATTCAGACCCAGCTTTTCACCTTCACCGACTACAACCTGATTGCCGACTCGCCCTACGGTGACCCCAACCACACGGTAGTGGTGGAGGGACACCTGGATTCCATCTTCGGCGCGGGCATCCTGGACAATGCCTCGGGCTCCTCCACCATTCTTGAGATCGCTCTGAATCTGGCCCGCACCCCCACCCGCAATCATCTGCGCTACGTGTGGTTTGGTGGCGAGGAGTTAGGACTGTTTGGCTCGGCCTATTACACTACTCACCTCAGCCCCGACCAGCTCCACAAGATCGCCTTTGACCTTGACGCGGACGTGACTGCCACTCCCAACTACGACTATGCTGTGGCTAACCCGCGCTTTGCCTCCAACGTGAAGCAGTTCCCCCCGAACGTGGTGCCGGAGTCGCAAGTGGGTAACCGTATGCTCTTAGACTACTTTCATGCGCAGGGCTTGCCCGCGATCTCGGCATCGTTCGGCAATGACGGCACTGACTCGAACTCCTTCAGCTTGGTCGGTATTCCGAACACCGGCATCTTGACCATGCAGGATTGTTGCAAGACCGCGCTGGAGGTAGAGGCTTGGGGCGGATACCTGGGTAACTACGAGGGCGATATCCCCAGCTTTGACGGCGGCTGCGTCGACAATCCCGGCATCTATTGCGACAACCTCTCCAACAACGATCCGGCCGTGTTGGAGGTGGCGTCCAAAGCAACTGCTTATGCCGTCTTCGGACTCGCCAACTACACATTCCCCGCGATTGCGAGGAGATAGGGCGACTAAGGTGGTGCGCCGCGACTTACGGGGGAAGGCACGACTTTCCGCCGTGAAGTAACCAGTCCGATCCGATCGAGGGGAAACTCTAATCGCAAAAAAGCCCGCGGCCGTAACACCGCCCACCCTCTTCACGAACGAGGGTGCCCCGTTCAAGCTTCGCTTGGGCGGGCCGGGTCAGACTCACCTAACCCCGTGTGCCCGCACGCCCAAATACCGTCTATTCCGTTGCCTTACCCTGTGTGTCCTTTGTGTCCCCTGTGGTCAAAGCCTTTTACGCTGCAATCCGCGCCCGAAAAGAAAGTCCCCGCTCAAGCAGCGCTTGAACGGGGAACGACTGCGGATCCGGAATGCTTCGAGCTTCAGCCAGTAAGTCGGCTACTGCTTGTCATAGACCGCGGTGCTGGTCACCTTCTTGCCCTTGGCATCGGTCCCGTGGACGGCGACAGTGCGGCTCTTGCCGTCGGCCGATACCTTGATGGTGCCGCTCATGGTCATCTTGCCGTCCTTCTTGACGGTCATCGACAGGGTGTGATCGTTGACCCGCTTATACGAGCGCATGTCGGACGCCGGGTCGCCCGTCACCGCGTAATCTTTGCCGTCGAACTTGCCGGTCCATTCGTTGTGCGTGGCTTTGCCGCCGGCGTCCATGCCGTCCACAGTGACCTTGACGCTGTCGCCCGCGGCCTCATAGACGACGGTGCCATTTTTTGGGGCGTCGGCGCTCATTTTGGACTTGGTTTCGTTCAGTTTCCAAGTGCCCATATTTGCGTCAGCGGCGAAACACACCGAGACGACAGAGAACAACGCTGCCAACGTCAACACTACTGTTCTTGTTTTCATGTCAGTTCCTCGCATAGGCGGATTAGTTTCTTGAGTTCAAAAACCGCCCCAGTATACGCCTATCGACACCTTCCAGCGAGGCCGCGAAAAGGGCGGGCGCTATCGAAATGGGTTCAGCGGGCTTGCGCGCGGGAACCGCAAGCGATAGGGACCCGCTCTACCGCGGCCACAGCCAACCAAAAACTCCGGCGGTCAGCAGCCCATAGATCAATCCGTCGATGGTCGCTTTGATGGTGAGCGCCCAGGAGCGCTGGTACCAGATTGACATCTGCCACAGCGCCGCTGAGTAGGCGATGAAAGCGGTGGTTCCCGCAAAACGGAAGACGTGCAGATACGACGCGCCCACCGGCAGCGCACGCCCCGCGACGTACGCGCTCAGAATACCGACGACACATACATACACGAACCAGGAAATCATATTCCTCGCCATGGAAAACCCGCCGTTCGCCATGACGGTCATCATCAGGACCGGGCCACGTTTTAACTTCCCGGCAAATTCCGGGGAGCGCATCGCCTCGCGGGTGGCCGGGCGGGGCAGGATGTAGTCGCCAGGAGGGAGCGCCGCTGAACGGAGCGCATCGAGCACTTAATCTTCGTTCGCCAGCCTGGGATAGTCGTTTTTGTGCCAGAGCGGCGCCATGTGGATGATGGAGCTCGCCACAAAGACGATGACCGAAGACAACAGAATGGGTAGCCAGAGCGCAGACAGTTCTGTCATGACATCCTCCTGTGTGAAGTGGATCTGCAACACCGTACAAATCTTCCAGCGGTGTTGTGCGCAACATGGGGCATCCGGCCAGCCCATCGCGCTCCCGGAGTTGGTGGCCCCGGAGGGAGTCGAACCCCCAACCCTCAGATCCGAAGTCTGATGCTCTATCCAATTGAGCTACGGAGCCAGTCCTGGAAAACGCGGAGCCTGAGCAAAATGGTGCGCCCTGAGAGATTCGAACTCCCGGCCTTCTGGTTCGTAGCCAGACGCTCTATCCAGCTGAGCTAAGGGCGCAATCGAATGGTAAACAAATTATAGCGGAAACTCTCGATTTGACCAACGCCGTTTCATTTGTTGGCCGACGAATTCAATCGGGCAGCGTGCAGAAATTTGCTCGCGCGTACAAATTCTTCAACACGACCGAGTGTAGGCCATGAAGTTGAAGGAGCGGGAGGGGGGCGCCTGAGTGCTCGGTGTTGCCTGCCGGCAGGTAAACTTTATCTGGCAGGGTGCAATTCCTACCTGCTTTCTTGGAAGAAAGCACCCATTTCGCGCAACTTAGCAATGGCACGCGGGTTGCTACACCTAAGGCAGACGAAGTGGCGCGCAACAGGGCACTCACCAAGGATAAACTTCGGCCAGAGGTTCTTCCTGAGTGCCCTTTGCATTTTTTCCACTACGAGTCGCCTTCCCGTTAACCCAGCCACCCCGTTCCGGGCACTGCTCCATTCATGTCGTACGCTGAGAAATCCACTCGACGAACGCGTTGAAGTGATAGCGACGGAGCGAAGGGAACTTGCCGCTCAGGCCAGCACGAGCTTCTCCGTGAGGTCGAGGCCGGTCTGCCGCAGCAATTTGGCGACGGCGTCCGCGCTTAACCGCGATGCATCGAACTCCACTCGCACCGTGCGTTCTTTTTCATTGAAGCGAAGTCGGCGGATGCCATAGACTTCGCGCACGGTATCGAGCGCACGCATCACCTGTTCTCCAGGCGGGTTGGCGTAGCGGTACACCACTTCCAGGCAAGTCATCCAAAGCCTCCAAGGTTCTCGCCAAACAGACGTTGAGTTCGCGAGTAAAATTCAAGTATCTAATACCGGGAAGCGGAAAACAATGCCGGGATGATCCCGGCGGAAAGCTGGTGCGGCCAATTATGGAAACGTCCGATCAGGGAATCAGTGCGACTGCGATTGATCCGGTCTGTGGAATGAGAGTGAACGTGGGCCTCGCCAAGTTTCAGACCGAGCACGCGAGTACAAAATATTATTTCTGCTGTGGTGGATGCCTGGCCAAGTTCTCTGCAGATCCCGCCAAGTATCTGGCGAAGCCCGCAGGCAGCGGCCAGGTCACCATCGGGTTGCCCATGGCCAAGCCCGCGCTGGTGACGCTGGGAGCGCCTGGACATGAACCTCCCGTCGCACAGCCCGCAGCGGGAGCGGACCAGCGCATCTATGTTTGCCCGATGGATCCGGAAGTTCGCCAAGCTGGCCCGGGTCCGTGCCCGAAGTGCGGCATGGCGTTGGAGCCGGAGAGTGTGCTGCCCGTGACGCGCACAGAATACACCTGTCCCATGCATCCGCAGATCGTTCGCGACGGTCCTGGCAGCTGCCCCATCTGTGGCATGGCTCTGGAACCCCGCACCGTCACCGCCGCGGAAGAAGAAAATCCGGAACTGCGTGACATGACGCGGCGCTTCTGGTTGGGCGTGGCGCTGACCCTGCCCCTTCTGGCGATCGCCATGGCAGACATGCTGCCAGGGATGCCCGTGCAACGCGCGCTACCGCAAGGCTGGTTGCCCTGGCTGGAACTGGCGCTGGCGACACCGGTGGTGCTGTGGGCGGGTTGGCCATTTTTTCAACGGGGATGGGCGTCGGTGGTGAATCGCAGCACCAACATGTTCACGCTGATCGCACTGGGCACCGGTGTCGCTTACATCTACAGCGTGGTTGCAACCGTTTTTCCGCAGATTTTTCCAGCGTCGTTCCGCACCATGGGCGACCGCCCAGACGTTTACTTTGAAGCGGCGGCAGCGATTGTAACGCTGGTGTTGCTGGGGCAAGTGCTGGAGCTGCGGGCGCGCAGTCGCACCAGCAGCGCGATCCGCGCCTTGCTTGATCTGAGTCCGAAGACCGCGAGGCTGGTGGGGGAAGATGGCAGCGAGCGCGACGTCCCGTTGGCCGGGGTGAAGCCGGGGGACCGGTTGCGAGTGCGTCCGGGCGAGAAAGTTCCGGTGGATGGCGTGGTGATGGAGGGGAACAGCGCGGTGGATGAATCCATGATCACCGGCGAATCGCTGCCGGTTGAAAAGGCGACGGGCGCGCGCGTGATCGGCGCGACGGTTAATGGCACGGGTTCGTTCCTGATGCGGGCGGAGAAAGTGGGCAGCGAAACCTTGCTGGCGCAAATTGTGCAACTGGTGAGCCAGGCACAGCGCACGCGGGCCCCGATTCAGCGGCTGGCGGACCGGGTGGCGAAGTTCTTTGTCCCGGCGGTCATGACGATTTCTGTGGTGACATTCCTGGCGTGGGTATGGCTGGGCCCGGAGCCGCGGTTTGCTCACGCGATAGTGAATGCAGTGGCGGTGCTGATCATCGCCTGCCCGTGTGCGTTGGGTCTGGCAACTCCGATGGCGATCATGGTGGGGACGGGGCGAGGAGCGTCGGCAGGCGTGCTCATCAAGAGCGCGGAGGCACTGGAGACGCTGGAGAA
>JANYBT010000129.1 GCA_025360645.1 Acidobacteriaceae bacterium
TGGCTGAGGGACTTGGCGCCGCCTGGGATGCGCATCATGTCATAGGTGCGAACCTTGCCTTCTTTGATGACTGTGGCCACCGCATTCTTGATGCGATCAGACATAGCGGTCTCACCCACATGGTCCACCATCATGGCGGCGGAGAGAATCATGGCGATTGGGTTCACGATGGGCGGGTTGAGTTCGGCATATTTTGGGGCGGACCCGTGGGTCGGTTCAAAAACCGCCACTTCGTCCCCAATGTTGCCCGACGCCGCGAAACCGAGGCCGCCGACCAGGCCGGCGAACGCATCGGACAGAATGTCGCCGAAAAGGTTGGAGGCGACGATGACGTTGTATTCCTCCGGATTCTTGTTGAGCCACATAAGTTGCGCGTCGATGTTGGTGGACCAGAGTTGAATGGCGGGGTAACTCTTCTGCACTTCCTTGGCGGTCTCTTCCATCATGCCTGAAGTTTCGCGGACGACATTAGGCTTTTCACAGATGGTGACAGCCTTGAAGCCCTTCTTCTTGGCGTATTCAAAAGCGGCGGTGATGATGCGGCGCGCCGCGGGACGGGTGATCACACGCAGGCTGATGGCCAGATCGGGGCCGGGCACATTGGCGAAAGCCTTAAAGCGAGGGTGGGTGCTGAGCGCGGAGCGCACGTTGTCAGGCGGGTTGGTCCACTCCACGCCGACGTACATGCCTTCGGTGCCCTGCCGGAATACGGTAGTGTCGAGCTTGGGCTCGTCAAAGCCGCCGTCGGTGCGCTTGCGAATGTAGTTCAGCGGATTGCCGATGAAGCCGGTGCAGGGTCGCTGGCAAATGTCCAGATTAAAGCGCTGGCGCATGGTGACAATAGGGCTGTAATACACATAGCCCTTGCCACGGAGTTCCGGCGCGAGTTCGTTCTGCGCTTCCTTGTTGGGCTTCGAAGTAATGGCGCCAAAAAGGCCGAGCTTGTGTTTGGTAAGTAGATCCACGGTACGGTCGGGAAGTGCGTTGCCTTCCTTGCACCAAAACTCCCAGCCGATGTCGGCGTGGATGTACTCGACATCGAAACCGACGGCCTTGAGGACGCGGATGGATTCGGGCAAGACCTGGTTGCCGATGCCGTCACCCGGCATGGATACGACTGTATGTTTCGCCATTGAAGCTCCTTAAGAAACTCTGTATCAACCCGCTAATCTTTTGGCCACCAAATTCTCCACGCCGCCCGCAATCACCAGCGACTGCGGCACGCTTCCCAGCGCCGGGAAATTGAACTGCTGGCCGCGCCAGTGAATGGTACTGGCGGTGAAATCAATGTCAATCTCTTCGCCCGGAATGAGCGTTTTCTCTTTGGCAGCGATCTGGTCGGCAAACTGATGGCGCAGGGTCTTGACCAACTCGGGGACCTCGATGCACAGAAATCCATTATTAAAAGCATTGCGCAGATAGGTCTGGGAGAAGCTGGCCGCGATCACCAGCGCGATGCCCTTGGCCTTGAGGCAGGTGACGGCCTGCTCCCGGCTCGAGCCGGTGCCAAAGTTGAAGCCGCTGACAATCACGTCGCCAGACTGGGTGCTGGCGGCAAAGTGCGGGTCGTAGTTTTCCATCACCACGCGCGCCATCATCTCGGGCGTCATGTCGTCGCGATAGGTGTAGTCCTTGCCGTAGATGGCGTCGGTGTTGAGGTTGTCCTGCGGCACAAAGATGAGGCGGCCGGTGACGCGGGCGGGAAAGCCAGCGAGAATCTCGACTTTTTCGGTGACGCCGGTGGCCGCGAATTCCTGATAGTTGCGAACGGGCGCTCGATCCGCGAACGAGTGCGGACCGCGAATGTATCCGGCGAGGGCCGAGGCTGCGACTACTTCGGGACTGGCCAGATAACATTGCGCGTCGCGCGATCCCATGCGGCCTTTGAAATTGCGGTTAGTGGCGGAAATGCCGACCTCGCCCTTCTCCAATAAGCCCACTCCAAGGCCGATGCACGGGCCGCAGCCGGGAGGCAATGGTTGCGCACCGGAATCCATCAGGGTTTGCCAGATGCCGCGGCGTTGAGCTTCCTGCTGCACCCACTGGCTGGCCGCGCCGAGATAAAACTTCACGCCCGCCGCGACTTTCTTGCCTTCGAGTACGGTGGCCGCAGCTTGCAGGTCTTCGATCCGAGAGTTCACGCAGGAAACGAGGTACGCTTTCTGAATAGCGACGTGCTTTCGTTCGATCTCCGCCACCGACTGCATCACCTGAACGGAGTCAGGACCCGAGACGTGAGGCGTGACTTGCGAGAGGTCGAGGACGATGCGTGCGGCATAGGTTGCATCGGGGTCGGGCTGCAGCGGATTCTTCTCCCATTTGCCAAGGTCGGCGGCGGTGAAGCGCTCGATGCCGAGCGAAGCCAGCCGATGATGAACGTCGCGCATGTAGGCGAGAGTGACGCTGTCCACCGGGAACCAACCCACCAGCGGGCCCCACTCGGTGGTCATGTTGGAGATGGAGAGCCGCGCGTCCATGGAGAGCGAAGCTACGCCGGGCCCGGTGAATTCGACCGCGGCATTCAGCGCCTCGTCGTGGTTGTACAGGCCGCACAGAGTGATGATGACGTCTTTGCCGGTTGCGCCTTCGGGCAACTTGCCCTCGAGCACCACCTGGATACTGCGCGGAATCTGCCACCAGAATTCGCCGGTGGCCCAAACCGCGGCCGCGTCGGTGCGCACGATCGGGGTGCCAATTGCGCCCAGCGCCCCATACATGTTGGAGTGCGAGTCGGACGCAACCACGAACGAGCCCGGCACCACGTAGCCGCGCTCCACCATGATCTGGTGTCCGATGCCGGACCCGGCGGGATAGAAATCAATTCCCTGCTCTTTGGCGAAGGCCTCAATGGCGCGGTACTTCTTTAAGTTTGATTCGTCCTGATTCTGGATGTCGTGGTCGAGCGTGAAGGTGATCTGGTTGGGAGTCTTCACCTTCCTGGCGCCGATGCCCTTGAACTTGCTCATGACGGCCGAGGAATTGTCGTGGGTCATCACGCGGTGAGGGCGGATGGAAACGAAGTCGCCGGTGCGGAGCGGACGGCCGGGACCTTCTGCAAGGTGGGACTGCGCGATTTTTTCGACTACGGTTTGCGGCATGAAGGAATCTCGCCTGCGCTATTTGCGGCGCCTTGATAGTTTTGCTGCTTTGGACTGAACTTTGCTCGCGGACTTCGCGTTGCCCGGTGAAACTCGCCGCGGTCTAAGGTCCGCTTTCATCAGCGCCATCAAGTTCGAAACCGATGGCAGCTTGTCGAGGTTCCAGATGGCGTCTTTCAACTTCTTCTGCGCGGCTGCAGAAAGAACGCCGTCCGCCAGGGCCGCGTACTTTTCTTCGATTTCTGCGTCGCTCAACGGGTTGCGCGGGTCGCCCTTGGGATAATCGAGCTGCTTGGACAGAGTGCGACCGTCGGTTGTGGTGATGTTCACAATCACGCGCTGCAGAGCGGGGAATACCTTTTCAATTTCGGGGTCGCCGATCACTTCGACCTTATTGAGCTGCGCGCGAATGGTCGGGTCCATGATCTTCGCCATCTCAAACTGCGCGGGAGTGACCTGGCGATCCACCAGCGCGGCCGCAATCACATACGGCAGCGAGTGATCGGCGGTTTCCTTGGTATGCGGATCGTACTTGCTGGGATCGGAAAGAATATCGGCGGCGCGGGCGAGCGAGCGGATCTGGATTTTGGTGACTTGGTCGGGATGCAAGTCGTTGGTCTTCACCAAGTCCAAAACCGCGGAGATGGGCGTGTGAGTAAGCGCTTCGGTGGGGAAAAACTTCATGCCGCAGGTGGTGATGCGCCAGGACCCGCCGAGACCGTCGGTGAGCAGGTTGAGCTTCCACTCGGGGCCGAAGCAGTGGGTCAGGCCTTCCTTGCCGTCAATCACATGTTCGGGCCCGGTATAGCCCTTTTCGGCAAGCAGGGCGGCCAACATGCCGCTCTGGGTAGCCATGGGGTCCACGGTATTCTTCATCATGGTGAGTTTGCCGGCGGTGACCGCGCCAAGCGTGCACTGCCGGGAAGCCGAGATGCCGACGGCGTGCTGAATCTGCTCCCACGAAAGATGAATCGCCCGCCCTGCCACAAAAGGAGAGACGAATGCCGTCAGCGTGGCATGGTGCCAGCCGCGCTCGCGGATGCCGGGGAAGGCGGCCTCGCAAAAACGCATTTCGAATTCGTGCCCCAGAACCAGGCCAACGATCAGTTCCTTCCCGTCACTCTGGGCGCGCTCACATCCCGCGATCGCCGCCGGGAATATGTCCGAGGGGTGGGACGGATCTTGCTTCCAGTAGATGTCGTTGTAGTCCATGCACCGGATCATGAGCGCGTTGGCCAGCGAGGCGGAAACGGCGTCCATCTTCTTGCCCGTGCCAATGACGGTTGCGGGTCCGGAGCCGGCGATTTCCTTGAGCACATCGAGCGCGATTTTGACATCGTGCTGCTGGTAGCCGCCCAGAGCACAGCCCACCGAGTCGAGCAGAAAGCGCTTGGCCTGGTACACGGCTTCTTTCGACAAGTGCTTGAACTGGAGCCCAGCGGCCCAGCGCGACATGTGCGCGGTGATGGTCTCTTTGGTGGTGGTGGCTTGCTTGGCAGACACGTTCTCTCCTCAGCGTCTAATGTTTTTCGGATTTTTGAATGGCAAATAGGCCATAAAATCGGCGTGATGCACGATGTAAGCTTCCGTCGTGCGCTTGACCAGGTCGCCTTCGGCAGCATGAGCGGCGATAATGTGGCAGACCGCGTCGGGCACGCCACATTCCAGCGCCAGCGCAACTCCCGTGAAGGGATGCCGCAAAGCCTCGCCGCGCTCGCTCTGGCGGCTCTTGCCGTCGGCGCCGATCTCATATTCCAGCAACTTGCCCACGTCGGCCAGAATCGCCCCTGCAATCACCGTATCGAAATTGACGGGCAGGGCGCGACCCATGAAGTCTTGCATGGCCCTGGCGCTGTCGCGGGCAATGTGGACGACGCAGCGCTTGTGTTCCATGAAGGTGATCGGGCAGTTGGGGATGAGCAGGGTAAAGGGGATGCGGTTCAGGTCGTCCGGCTTCAGCGGCGTCCGCTCCAGCGCTTTCGTCCAGGTCTGGGTGACCTGCTCGCGCAGTTCGGCATTTTCAATCCACTGAATTTCCGGCCACAGCCGCTCGACCGCATCACGCATGAAGCTCTCTCCATTTGTGCAGACTAAATAGCTTATCTTGCGGGCCAAGGTTGCGTCGAGGGGTGGGCTGCGCTCGAAACTCCGGCGGGTTTCCATTACATTAGATAGTGCACATCTTTAGTAGTTTCAAACCTTTAGATAGTTCACATCTTTGAAAACGAGGATCGACACTTCTATGAACAAACAGCGCAATGGGTTGAATCGGTTTGCGATGATTTTTGCCGTACTGGCTTTGGGAGTGCTCGGAGTTCTGGGGCTTCGCAATGCGGGTCAGCCGGTGTTGGCGGCGACCGGTCCTAAATACCACGTCATCAATTCCTACAAACTAGGCGGCATCGGTGGCTGGGATTACCTGATCGTCGATCCAGACTCGCGACGCGTGTACATCACGCGCGGCAGCCACGTGATGGTGGTGGACGCAGATTCAGGCAAAGTCGTGGGCGACATTGCAGACACACCGGGAGTGCACGGGGTTGCGCTGGCCCCCGAACTGGGCAAAGGCTTCACCAGCAACGGTGGTGAGAACATGGTGAGCGTGTTCGACCTGAAAACGCTGAAGACTCTCAACAAGATCAAGGTGGGCGAGCGGCCTGACGCCATCATCTACGATCCGCACTCCAAGCGTGTCTTTACCTTCAATGCCAAAAGCGAGGATACGACCGCAGTGGACGCTGAGAAGGGTACTGTGGCGGGGACCATTCCACTGGGAGGCAAACCCGAGTTCGCAGCCAGCGATGGAAAAGGCGACATGTTCGTCAACATCGAAGACAAAGGCGAAATGGTCTCGTTTGACCCAGTCAAGCTGACCGTGAAAGCGCGTTGGAAGCTGGCAGGATGCGAGGAGCCGTCCGGCTTGGGCTTCGACCGCAAGCATCGGCGCCTGTTCCCCACCTGCGGGAACAAGGTGATGCCAGTGGTGAATGCAGACAACGGCAAGATCGTCCAGACCGTGGCGATTTGCGACGGCCCTGATGCCGGAGGCTTCGATGACGACAACCAACTGGCGTTTGCGTCGTGCGGCGACGGAACGTTGACCGTGATCAAAGAAGAGAGTCCCGACAAATACAGCGTGGCGGAAAACGCCACCACCAAGAAACGGGCGCGCACCATGACGTTCGACTCGAAAAGCCACCAGGTATATCTGGTGACGGCGGAAGTCGGGGCAGCACCGGTGCCTACGGCCGAGCAACCGCACCCGCGTCCATCGATGGTTCCGGGGTCGTTCGAGCTGTTCGTTATGGGCAAGTAGCAGTATGGGCAAGTAGCAGTCAACATCGGTCGCTGGAAACGCGACTCCGTTTACGAGGACGAAGCGTGGCATCGATGCATGAAGCAACCGGCGCGGAGCCTGTCCCGGAGGTCGATGCCTCGGCCCTGGAGGCTAAGCTTCGCGCCCACCTTCGCGGCGACGTCCGGTTCGATCGAGGCAGCCGCGCACTCTACGCCACCGATGGATCCAACTACAGGCAAGTCCCGATCGGCGTCGTCCTTCCTCGCGACCGGGACGACGTGGCGGCGGCCGTGGCACTGTGCCGTGAATTTGCCGCACCCTTGCTGTGTCGCGGGGCAGGCACCTCGCTTGCAGGACAGTGTTGCAATGTCGCCGTAGTGCTCGACTTCTCCAGGTATATGGCGCATATCCTGGAGATTGACCCAGTCCGGCGCATCGCCCGCGTTCAACCCGGCGTGGTGTTGGACAACCTTCGCAATCAGGCGGAAAAGCATCACCTCACCTTCGGCCCGGACCCCGCAACCCACGACCGCTGCACCCTGGGCGGCATGATCGGCAACAACTCGTGCGGCGTGCATTCCGTGATGGCGGGCAAGACTGACGACAACATCGAGTCGCTGGAAATCCTCACCTACGGCGGTGAGCGCATGTCGGTGGGCGCCACCAGCGATGAGGAATTTGCTGCCATTGTTCGTGGCGGCGGCCGTCGCGGCCAGATCTATGCCGGCCTCAAGCAACTGGCCGACCGCTATGGCAACCTCGTTCGGGAGAAGTTTCCCAACATTCCCCGCCGCGTTTCCGGATACAACCTCAACTACTTGCTTCCGGAAAGTGGTTTTCATGTGGCGCGCGCGCTGGTGGGCTCGGAAGGCACCTGCGCCACCGTGTTGGAAGCCACCTGCCGCCTGGTGCCGAGCCCTCCCGCGCGAGTGCTGTTGGTGCTGGCATGGCCGGATGTGTATCAGTGTGCCGATCATGTGCCGGAAGTCATGGAGCACAAGCCTATCGGCCTCGAGGGCATGGACAATCTGCTGATCGAGTACACCCGGCGCAAGGGCATCAACTCGGAAGGGTTGGCGCTGCTGCCTCCAGGCGGCGGCTGGTTGCTGGCCGAATTCGGCGGAGAGACAGAAATCGAGGCCGAGGCCCAGGCGGCATGGCTGATGGACAAGCTGGGTCGGGCGGTCGCTCCTCCTGCCATGCGGCTCTTCAAAGGCGCACAGGCCAAGCGGGTGTGGGAGGTGCGCGAGTCGAGCCTGGGCGCCGTGTCTCACGTGCCCGGAGAACCCATGCTGTGGGAAGGCTGGGAGGATTCGGCGGTCGCTCCGGAAAAACTCGGCTCGTATTTGCGCGAGCTGCGTCAGTTGATGGATGCCTACCAGTACAAAGGTTCGTTTTACGGGCACTTTGGACACGGCTGCGTCCACAACCGATTGAATTTTGACTTGACGTCGAAGGAGGGCATCGCCAAGTTCCGCCGCTTCATGGAAGCAGCAGCCGATCTCGTGGTCGGCTACGGCGGCTCCATCTCCGGCGAGCACGGGGACGGCCAGGCCCGCGCCGAGCTGCTGCCAAAAATGTTTGGCCCCGAACTCATTCAAGCGTTTCGCGAGTTCAAGACTCTTTGGGATCCGCAGTGGAAGATGAATCCCGGCAAGCTGATTGATCCCCATCGCATGGACGAGGACCTGCGCCTCGGCGCTGACTACAAGCCTTGGCAACCGGAGACGCACTTTCAATTCCCCGACGACCACGGCAGTCTGGCGAGCGCCACTCTGCGTTGCGTAGGTGTGGGCAAGTGCCGTCGCGATGAAGGCGGCGTGATGTGTCCCAGCTTCCGCGTCACCCGCGAAGAAGAGCACTCCACCCGCGGCCGGGCGCATTTGTTGTGGGAGATGACGCAGCGCGACGTGATCCCCGACGGCTGGCAGAGCGAAGCGGTAAAAGACTCGCTGGATTTGTGCCTGGCCTGTAAAGGCTGCAAGTCGGATTGCCCGGTGGGCGTGGATGTCGCGACCTATAAGTCCGAGTTCCTGTCGCACTATTACGAAGGCCGCGCCCGTCCGCTCAACGCCTATGTATTCGCGAATATTGACTTGTTTGCGCGGGTGGCGTCGCGCGTGCCTGGACTGGTTAACCTGGCGACGCAGCTGCCTGTGCTGCGTGATTTGGCGAAAGCGGCGGGAGCAATTCCAAAACAACGGTCGATCCCTGCCTTCGCACCCCAGACGTTCAAGTCCTGGTGGACCAAACGTGGGCCGCGCAACCTGGGCTATCCGCCAGTGATGCTGTGGCCGGATACTTTCAACAACTACTTCTTGCCCGGAACGGCGCGGGCTGCGGTGGAAGTGCTGGAAGCGGCAGGCTTCCGGGTTCTGGTGCCGCGGCCTAATTTGTGCTGCGGGCGTCCCCTATATGACGTGGGCATGCTGGACCGTGCCGAGGCGCTCCTGCTACAAACCATGGATGCGCTGTTGCCTGAGATCGAGGCTGGGATCCCCATCGTCGGATTGGAACCGAGCTGTGTGGCTGTTTTTCGCGACGAGCTGATCAATCTGTTTCCCGCTGACACGCGCGCCCGTGCACTGTCGCAACAGACCTTCCTGCTCAGCGAGTTTCTGGAAAAATACGCGAAAAATGTTGCTCTGCCGAAGCTGCCACGAACCGCGCTGGTGCACGGGCATTGCCATCACAAGGCCATCCAGAAAATGACGGGCGAAGAGAGCGTGCTTCACCGCATGGGAATTGACTTCTACTCGCCCGCGCCGGGGTGTTGCGGAATGGCGGGAGCCTTCGGGTTCGAAGAAGGAAAATACGATATCTCGAAGGCGATTGGGGAACTCGAATTGCTCCCGGCCGTGCGAGGGGCCTCGCCGGAAACCCTGATCATCGCCGACGGCTTCAGTTGCCGGGAACAGATCGCGCAAGAAACCGATCGCCATGCCCTGCATCTGGCGGAAGTGATTCAGATGGCGATGGAGCAGGATGGCAGCGCTCCTCGCCCTTACCCTGAGGACCAACTCGTTGCAGCGCGCAAGGCTGAAATCCGGCGGTCCATGCAACACACGGGCCTGGCGGTTGCCGGTTTCGCCAGTGGGGCCGCGTTGCTCTGGACGCTGCTGCATCGCAGAAACTAGCATTTCTCGCACTAGCACGTCGGTTTTGGGACAATGGAATGAGGCATTGATCTATGGACCGCGAAACCCCGACATCGAATCTTCCGGCGAGCGCCATCCGCCCGGACGAAGCTTTGCACGGCTCCGTGCTGGTGCTGATTCAATTCGATGTCGCGGAGGAAATCCGCCTGGCACAGTTGCGGGAGATTTTCGGGGCGCGCGTTCAGGACGTCAGTTTCAAGCATCCTGCGCCGGGATATGTCAGGTATCAGCGGCCGCCGGTGCTGGAACGAGTGGAGCCTCTGGTCCTCGAGAGTGGCGAACGGCTGGACACCCAAATCAAGTATTACGATTACGGCGTGCTGAGCGTGGTGTTTGAGTTGCCATTTTCGGGCGACTGGGACACTCTGACTCGTCTCGCCAGCCGGTGGGTGTGGGATACCGACTTCACCAGCTTCGCGCTGCGGATTGTGAAGGACAAGATCGAGCGTGCGCGGCCATCGCTGGTGAAGCCTTATGCCGACTGGCTTCACGAGGACTACCTCATCTTCCACGTCCGGGAAATCGCTGGTGCGCCGCTAGCCTCGGATCTGCTGGCGCGCAATGGCGACCGCATTGCCCAAGTGGTTCGCGGCGAGACGGTTCGATTGTCGGACGGGGAGCGGCATGAGATCCTGCAGTCGAGCATTTCCTACTACAGCAGCGATCTCGCCGTAATCGGATGGAACGGCGCCTTTGTGTATGACACCGCTACCGGCGCCGAAACCACCATCCAAATGCTGGAGTATGCCAACTCGCAGTTGCTGGAGTTTCGCCATTACGACGAACTGCTGAGCAAAGAACTTGAAGGCGTTTACGATTTTCTGGAAAATGGCGGCGGCGGTTTTTTTGCTCGCTGGCGAACGGCAAGCGCCGCGTCTCGCCTCCATACCGTCCTGCTCGACGTGAACGAACTCACCGAGCGCGCCGACAATGCCATCAAGTTCTTGAGCGACATGTTTTCCGCCCGCCTCTACAAGCTGGCCGCCTCCAAGGTCGGAGTGCCCGACTACAAAGACCTGGTCAACCAGAAGGTCCACACCGCCGAAGAACTTTACCGCTTCATGATCGATCAATTCCATCAAAGCCGCGCCTTCATCCTGGAGTTGATGGTGGTGATTATTCTGATCATCGATCTGTTTTACTTGTTTCATGGGCAAAAGCCGATTTAGGCGGTCAGCCCTCGCCTCGCAACCCGCTATAATTTCTCCTCATGCGCGGACTCAAGAACAAACGAGTGCTCATCACTGGAGGCGCCAGCGGCATTGGAGCCGCCACGGCTGCGCGGTTTCTTGAAGAAGGGTCTGCGGTTTGCGTGCTCGACCGCGATGCCGAAGCGCGAGCTCGAATCCAGCAGGAACTGCCGGCGCTTTCCGGGGTTCTGGGCGCAGACGTTGGCAGTCTGCCGCAAGTGCAAGCCGCCGTGGGCGAAGCTATTCGCATGATGGGCGGCCTGGACGTGGTGGTCAACAACGCGGGCATTAGCATTCGCCACAATTTTCTGGATATCACGCCGGAAGAGTGGGACAAAGTGCTCGCGGTGAACTTGACCGGCGTGTTTTACATCGCGCAAATTGCCGCCCGCCACATGTGGGGACAAGGCAGCGGGGTGATTCTGCAGACGGCTTCCACCAACGGCATCATGGGATATCCGTATTACGCCGACTACAACGCGACCAAGGCGGGAGTGATTGAGCTGACCAAGTCCATGGCACTGGAATTGGCGCCCAAGGTGCGGGTGTGTGCCGTGGCTCCCGGCTACGTGTTGACGCCGATGCAGCGCGCCGAGTACACCGATGCCATGCTGGAAGAAGTGAACCGCAAGATTCCGCTGCGCCGCCACGCCCGTCCCGAGGAGATTGCCGCGCTGTTTGCGTTTTTGGCTTGCGACGACGCAGCTTTCATCACAGGCCAGGTCTTCACCTGCGACGGCGGAGAGATTGCCGGCGGGCTGGCGAGCCGATAAGCCATGGGAGCTCTTGCCAGGAAAGTTGCGATCATCACCGGCGGGGCATCCGGCATTGGGCGTGCTACCGCACTGCTCTTCGCTCAGCAAGGCGCTGCGGTCGTCATCGCCGACCGTAACTCCGAAGCGGGCGAGGTCGTGGCTAACGAGATCCTCGCGGGCGGCGGCAATGCAATCTTCGAATCTGTCGACGTCACTCGCTCTGCCGACTGCCGTCGCGTGGTCGACCGCGCGGAGCAAGAGTTCGGCGGCATCCACGTACTATTCAACAACGCCGGCGTCATCCGCCGCGCCACCATCCTCGACCTGCCCGAAGCGGACTGGGACCTCGTCATGGCAGTCAACGTGAAGTCGATCTTCCTGATGTCGCGCGAGGTGGTGCCACTGATGGCGAGGGCCGGCGGCGGTTCCATCATCAACATGGGTTCGGGATGGGGTCTGGCTGGCGGGGCTAAAGCGGCGGTCTATTGCGCCTCGAAAGGTGCGGTGGTGTTGCTAACCAAGGCGATGGCCATTGACCATGGGCCGCAGGGCATTCGAGTAAACTGTCTCTGTCCCGGCGACACCGACACTGGAATGTTGCGCAACGAGGCCCAGCAACTCGGCGAAGCGACCGAGCGCTTTCTGGCAGCCTCCGCTCATCGTCCGCTGGGCCGCGTGGGCAAGCCTGAGGAGATTGCCCAGGCAGCGCTTTATCTGGCGAGCGATGCGTCATCGTTTGTAACCGGGACGGCGCTGGTAGTGGATGGTGGCGGTCTGGCGGGGTCGGTCTAGCTATGCGTCTGCAAAACAAAGTCGCACTCATTACCGGGGGCAACTCCGGCATCGGAGAAGCCACGGCGCTGTTATTTGCACGCGAAGGCGCCAAAGTCGCGATCACCGCTCGCGACGAATCCCGCGGACATGCAGTCACGTCGCGCATTCTGCAAGCGGGCGGCCAAGCCGTCTTCATTCGCACCGATGTCCGCAAGGCCAGCGAATGTCAGCGTGCCGTGGACGAAACTCTGCGGGCCTTCGGCAGCCTCAACATCCTGTTCAACAATGCAGGCGTCTTCTATCCTCACACCACGCTCGAGTGCACCGAAGAAGAATGGGAC
Source organism: Acidobacteriaceae bacterium (assembly GCA_025360645.1). GTDB lineage: Bacteria > Acidobacteriota > Terriglobia > Terriglobales > Acidobacteriaceae > JANYBT01. The sequence goes on from JANYBT010000129.1 coordinate 12,615, forward strand.
CTGCAGCTCGACATCAATCTGAAGGGCACGTTTCTGATGTCCAAATGCGCGCTGCCCGGCATGATTGCGCGGGGCAGCGGCGTCATCGTCAACAACAGTTCCGGGTGGGGCATTGTGGGCGGCGATCGGGCGGTGGCCTACTGCGCCTCGAAGGGCGGCGTAGTGCTGCTGACAAAAGCCATGGCAGTGGACCACGGGCGCCAGGGAATTCGAGTGAACTGCATTTGTCCAGGCGACGTGGATACACCCATGCTGCCTTACGATGCCAAGATGCGCGGGCAGAAGTGGGAAGACTACCTTGCGGGTTGCGCCAATCGGCCCATGGGACGGGTGGGCACCGCCGAAGAGATTGCCAAGGCGGTTCTTTTTCTGGCCTCGGACGATTCGTCGTTCATGACGGGAGCGGCGCTGGTAGTGGATGGCGGCGGAACCGCGGATTAACTCGCAACGGACCAACAAACTTATGAGCACGATCCTATCAACCACAAATCGCACCCTCTCCCGTCAATGGTACGAACGCGCGCAGGCCTCGCTCGTCGAGGGCGTGAACTCGCCGTCACGCGGGTCGGCCGTCTATCAGGACGGGCCGGTGGTGCTGGAGCGCGGTGGCGGCTCGCACGTTTGGGATATTGACGGAAACAAATACGTCGATTTCATGATGTCGTTTGGTGCGCTCATTCAGGGACACGCGCATCCGCGAATTGTGGATGTGGTCACCCACGCGGTTGCCAACGGTTCTCACTTCGCCGCGGCAACTCCGGCGGAGGAAGTCGCGGCGCGACGGTTCTGCAGCATGGTGCCCACGGCCGAGGCGGTGCGCTTCTGCAACAGCGGCAGCGAAGCCACCATGCTGGCTCTCCGCCTGGCCCGCGCACACACCGGACGCAACAAGTTTCTTAAATTTGAAGGCCACTACCACGGTTGGTATGACCCCTACTGTCTGAACGGAAACAGTCGTCCCGCAGATCAGCTCGGCCCACCAGACCGCCCGGCAAAGATTCCGGACTCAGCAGGCATTCCCGCATCGACCTTTGACGATGTAGTGCTGGCCCCGTGGAATAACGTAGTGGCGCTGGAGAGTATTCTGCGCGAACATGGGCGGGACCTGGCCGCCATCATCACTGAGCCCATCATGGCCAACATGGGCTGCATCCTGCCCCGCGATGGATATTTGCAGAAAGTCTGCGATCTGGCCCATGATTACGGCGCACTGTTCATCATGGATGAAGTGGTCACGGGCTTCCGTTATGCGCCAGGCGGGTGTCAGGAATACTACGGACTCAAGCCGGACCTCAGCACCTTCGGAAAAGCCCTGGGCGCAGGTTTCCCCATCGGCGCGGTGGCCGGGCCGCGTGCCATTCTCGATCGCTTGAAGTGGGCCGAGGGCATGGTGTTGCACTACGGCACCTTCAACGGCCATCGCTTGACCATGGAAGTGGTGGCGGCCAACCTGGAGTTGCTCTCTGTAGCGGGAACGCACCAGCAGCTCTACGCGATGGGTGATGCGGCGATCGCGGCCCTGCGGGATGTATTCCGGCGCCACCAATTGCCCGCCATCGTCCAAGGCTTCGGGCCCATGTTTCAGATTTACTTCACCAGCCTCGATGCCATTCACGACTATCGCGACTACTGCGGTGCGGTGGATACCGCTCGCTACTCCCGTTTCGTTCATGCCCTGCTTGATCGCGGTATCTACATGACGCCCTCTAACGGACTGCACTGGATCATCTCGACCGCGCACACCGAAGCCGATGTCTCAGCCCTCATCATCGCAGCGGACGCGGCCTGCTCCGCGATCGCATGAAACCCATTGTCTTCCTGGGCGGCGGGCGCATCACTGCGGCGATGCTGGCGGGTCTGCAGCTTGCCCGTTACAACACACCGCTCCTGGTGCATGACCGCCATGCCAGCAAGCTCCGCCAATTGCGCAAATTGTATGGAGTCGCGACCGAGTCGAGCCTCAGCCGCGCGGTGGAGCAAGCTGGCATGTTGCTGATCGCAGTGCGGCCTGGTTCTGTCGCGGAATTGCTGGCCGAGATGCCACTCATCCAGCGTCCCATCCTCGCGGTGAGTCTCGCGGCAGGCATCCCGCTGGCTCAACTCAAGCGGTCGCTGGGTGCGCCGGTGCGCTGGGCGCGAGCCATGCCCAGCCCGGTCTGTCGCACTGGAAACGGCCTCACTGCCCTGGCATTCGATCGCGGCTTTCCGGTTCGTGAACGACGCCTGGTCAACCATTTGTTCTCTGCCTTCGGGAGCGTGCTGCCCATTCCAGAAACTCAATTTGACGCGTTCACTGTGACTTATTCCTCGAGCTTGGGTTATCACGCCGTGGCAGCTCTCGCGGCGGGCGCACAAAAACTTGGCCTTGATCGCAAGTCCGCATTCGCGGCAGCCGCGCACGCCATTGCAGACGGCGTCTTGGCCTGGCGCGGGGGCGGAACTTCGCTGCAGTCTCTGCTGCACCAAGCCGCCACCCCCGGCGGCACTGCCGCAGCCGTGATGGCCGCCATGGATGCCGAAGGATATTCGGATGTCATCGCACGCGGCCTGCGGGCGGGGCTGGCCAGAGCCCGCGCCAATGCCACCAAGCCTCGCTCCCCCAACCAATAATTCCTGAAACCACGCAGCACAACGGTCCTGGACAAATGCGTTATCGCGAAATGCATCTAAACTGGTCACGAGCACTTTTTCACAAGGAGTCGCAATGCTTCGTTTCGCAGTAATTATCGCGGCGGTATTCGCCCTGTCGGTTCTTATGCCCGCGCAGATCGTTCCAACCAGCGGCAACGTTTTCGTAGGCTACTCTTACAATCGCGCGGAAGTTGCCTCCACCCAGGGCATTAACCTGAATGGATGGAACGCTTCCCTCGAAGGCAAGATCCTGCCCCATATCGGGATCGTGGTGGACGCGAGCGGATACTACGGTAGTCAGAGTTTTGCGAGCCCAGTCATCCCCGCAGGCGCCCCCGTCACGGTGAACCTGCAACAGTACAACGCATTGCTGGGGCCACGCTTGTCGATTGGAGTAGGGCGGCTACGGCCTTTTGCGGAAGCTCTGGTGGGGGTCTCCCACATCAGCGCTCCGACGAATGGCTTCGTCAATTCCGACACCTCGTTGGCCTACGCCTTGGGTGGCGGCGCCGATTATCGTTTGAAGGGACCGATCGGGTGGCGCTTCGAGGGTGACTACTTGCACACCAAGTTTTTCAGCACCACCCAGAGCGACTACCGAGTCTCCACCGGCATCGTGTTCCACTTCTAAGCCTAATTCTTAGCCAGGGTGTTGAAGCTTGACCGGGAGGAGGCTTGCCCGCCCTCTCTCCCGGCCCAATTCGAGGAAGTTACGGGATGTTGATTTCCCGACCCTCCGGCACGTCGGCCTCGCGTTGTTGTCCACGGACCGAATAGCTGACATACAGCCTCTTGGTCGCATCCGGTGCGGGGTCTCCGCCCATGGATTCGTTGTCCACTCTCATGCTGAGACGCCCGTTGCGCATTCGGGCGCGCAGCCGTCCGGTCACATCTCGCGTCCGGCCGGGAGCGCCATAGGTGGCTCGAAGAATGGTCAATTGGCTTCGGTTGCCAGGGTAGTTGCCCCCTTCGTCGCCGTCACCGTTGCCTGGGCGTCCTTGCCAGCCGCCATTCCAGTTGTTGTCTCCCCAGTTGCCGCCTCCCCAACCGGAAAACTGGGAACCGTCGACCGTGCTGCCTTCGCGGTATTCGAACATCTGATCTCGACCGCTGCCGGGATCGCGCGCATAAATGCGCAGGGTTTTAATGTGGCCGGGCGCGGGATCAACTCCAAAAGTGCTGTTCCCCATGCGGAACGAGTTGTCTGACCGCGCCAGCTCCCGCAGACGTTGCGTCACGTCCACATTCCTGCCGCCATACCCGTAAAACGCCCTGAGGATTTGATATTCTCGACCGCCGCCTCCGCCAGGAAAGCCTCCGCCGCCCCCCGGGAACCCGCCGCCTCCGCCCCAGTTGCCGCCGCTCCATCCCGAAAATCGGGAACCATCCACCGTGCTGCCTTCGCGATATTCAAAAATTTGCTCACCGCCGCCGTTTGGGTCGCGCGCAATGATGCGGAGCGACTTCACGTTACCAGGGGAAGGATCGACGCCGAAGGTGCTATTCCCCATGCGGAAGGTTCTGTCGGCCCGAGCGAGTTCGCGCAACCGCTGCGTGACGTCCACTCGCTGGTTGCCGTAGCCATAGTCCGCCCGGAGAATCTGGTATTCCTGGGCCACTGCCGACGCGGCTAAAAACACTGCAAATGCGGCCAAAACCAAACTACGCTTCAGAACTTTGTGGGAGTGCATTGTATTTACTCCTTGTGGAAAGTCCATTCAAACCTGGTGCGCCACAAAAAGATTGTACACGCGCCTTTTGGCTTTGCGAAAGTAAGCCGAGACCCTGCTCAGTTCCAGTATTTGTGGTCGCGCAGAAAGTAGTCTTCGTTCCAGAAATTCAGGGCGGTGCGCAGAAACATCATTGTCATGCGGAAACGGCCCATCTTCTGGAAGCGGCGATTGGTGGTGTACACCCCGCCGCGCACAATGCCAAACCGCTTGCGCTCCACCTGGCTGCTCAGCAGGTAGTCCTCGGCAAAAGTCGCCCGCTCGTTGAAGCCGCCCAATTCGCGGAAGCGCTGCGTCTCAAACAGCATAAACATCCCGGTGCTGAACGGACGGTGCAGGCGCGAGAGGTATTGGACCAGATTGTTGCCGAGATAGACGAGCTGGTCGGCCATCCCGTCGCGGCACAGAATGTTGGTCGTGACGCAGTGCAGTTGCTTGCGTTGAGCCAGTTCGATGGCTCGGCGCACCAGTTCCGGCGACCCCAACTCGATGTCGGCATCCAGAAACAAGAGGTAAGGTGTGATTGCCCCCGCAGCCCCTGCGTTGCGCCCCACCGAGGGCATGCCCCCCGGAATGACAGACACGTTGAGCCGGTCGCGGAAGCTCATCACGATTCCCCGAGTGCCGTCGGTCGAATTCGCGTCAGCTACCAACACGGTCGTAGCTGCCATCAGCGGGTAGTCCTGCTTCGTCAGCGAAGTCAGCAAGCGCGGAATCAGCTTCGACTCGTTCTTGGCTGGAATCACGATCGTCACCAGGCTCGTGGAGTTCGGAGCATTTGTCTTCGTCGAGGTACTCATGGATGCGCACTCCTTCATTCCCAATGGTGATATATGTCGGGCGAGCGTCGATCCAACTGCCGGAGTTGTAGTAGTCGATGCCGTCCTGCTGCGCGTGCTGGGCCTGGTGGGTGTGCCCGCAGAAAATACGATCGACGCGGCGCTGCCGTGCGTAATGCAGCGCGCCCGCCGCCACCTTCGACGACATCCGCAGCCAGCGCGTGTTCAAGCGGTCCAGAAAGCGCGTCACCACCTTGCTATTGGAATCTAGCTTCTGCAATTGCAGGTACAAGAGCGTCCCAAAGATGTAATTGAACCGCACATTGTTGACCACAAAGCCGTCAAACTGGTGACCGTGGATGGCCAGGTGCCGCTTGCCCTCGTAGGTCCAGGTGTATTCCTGATAGACCCTGACCCCGACCAGGTGCGACATGATGTCGGTCAGGCCGGTATCGTGGTTGCCCTCAACCCAAATGACCTCGATCTTGCGCTTGGGATTGGAAAGCTTTCGAATCATCCCGAGGAATTGCCAATGTTCTTTCTTCAGCCGGCCGAAATTGAGGTCGGCGAAGATGTCGCCCAGCAAAATCAGGCGCCGAAATGAGTTGGATTTTAGAGCAGCCGTCGCGTCCCAGGCCCGACTGACATCGGCGCCGAGGTGGACATCCGAAAGAATCAGCGTATCGCAGACCGGCAGGTCCATGATGCCTTATTGTTCCGCAGTCGTGTTACGGGGAGATGAATCGGGGAAGGGGGAATCGTGGGAGGTACCGCCGAGGCCAGCCCTGGCGTCATGCGTTGCTGTGTGCCTCAGCGGCGAGGTGCCGCACTGTGTGCCGTAACACTACTCAGCACACTCTCACTGCTTGGCTAGCTCTTGGGCGCCACAAATTCCGCCGGGGCAGCCGACCCTTCGCCGAAAAAGTATTGCTCCATCTGCTTCACAATCACTTCCTGGTCTTCGCGCCGCGCCGGGTTCAGCCTGTATTCATTGAGCAGCATCTTGCAATGCTCCACCCACATGCGCCACGCTTCCTGCGATACGTTGTCGTACACCTTGTGCCCCAGTTCGCTGTCGAACGGCGGTTCGTCCAGGCCGGGCAACTCCTTCTTCAACTTCACGCAGAATACTTTATGTTCGGGCATGAATGATTTCCTTGATCATGATTTCCTTGATGATGATGGAAAGAAATTATCTCACGAGGGCGAACCGTACGGATGTGGTGGGCCCGGTAGGACTTGAACCTACAACCAACGGATTATGAGTCCGCTGCTCTAACCATTGAGCTACAGGCCCGAAATCGAGGCAAGCGACTGTGCTCCTGGAACTTAAGAACTGCGGATCCCAGTCGCAGAATAGCCCTAAAATGCCGGTGTCAGTTCTGTGGCCACCAGCGCGATTCTACATAGTGCCAGTATCGCATAGCCGTGACGCGTGCTCGCAAAATGCGGCGCATCCGGCCACCTCCCCGGCTTTACGGGAGCCCATTCGCTAGCGTGAGCGAATAAAGATCAGAGGTCGGCGTCCACGGAATCGCGTTGCTTACTCCGCCGTAAACAAACAGTTCATTCGATGCCGCGTCATACACCGCGCTGTGATACATGCGGGCTGGGCCCGGGTTCGATGGTGCCAGCATCGTCCACGATGGCGTTTGTGCCGCGCCATTGGCCCCGAGCAGTACCCAGGCATCCGAGAGAGTTTTCGTTCCGTCATACCCTCCATACACGATCATGCGATTGTTCACCGAGTCATACGCTGCTGAATGTCCCGAGCGTGCACTCGGCGCTGGCCCACTCAAGGTCATTTGCGACCAAGCGGCCGGGCCGCCAAGCCCGTTGGCGTTGGAGAGGAACCATAGATCGCCAAACGGCGTGCCTCCTGCATCCCCGCCGAACACGACCATCACATTGCTTGCCGGATCGTACACCGCCGTGCTGGTCTGTCTCGCTGAAGGTGCATTCCCTGTTGGCTCAAGCTTGGTCCAGGTGGGCGTTCCGGAAACCGAGTTGGCGTTGCTCAGCACCCACACTTCATTGAAATATCCATTCTGACAATCCGAACCACCGAATAGCATCAGCGTATTGCTGGTTGGATCATACGCAGACGCGTGACGGTACCTTGGCGCGGGACTGGTCCCGGCCGTGGTGGTGGCCGTCCACTGAGGATTGCCTCCGGCCCCATTGGCGTTCTTCAAAATCCAATAGTCATTCGAGCAAGGTGCCGGAAAACCCAATGCCCCGCCAAAGATCATCAGCCGGTCGCTGCCCGCATCAAATAAGCCGGTGTGTCCGTACCTCGCCGATGGCGGGCCCGCCGCCGTGGTCAGCCGGCTCCAATTCAGGCTCGTGGTTCCAACCAGCCCGCTCTCGCGCCAAAAATCACCGAAGATGACGTTGGTCTGCGCGTGCACTCCGCCAAAAACCCCCAGTGTGTTCGTCACCACATCGTAGAACGCACTTTGTGAATAGCGTGCTGGAGGTCCCGATAGAGTCCATACTGCGCTGCTGCCCAATCCATTGGCGCCGCTCAACGCAAACAGGTAGCTGCTCGCCGATAACTTCATCCCACTGCTGGTGCCGCCGAAGATGTAAAGCGCATTGCCCTTGGCGTCGTACACCGCCGACTGAAATGCTTCGTTCGGCACCGTGCCCTTGGGGACCACTTGTGTCCAGGACGAAGTTCCTTGCCCGTTGGGGCCGGTCAGCACCCAAGTCTCGCCAGTCGTCGTCTTCCCCGCCCCCGAAAAACCGCCGTACACGATCATCCGGTTGTTGACGCTGTCATAAACCGCCGAGTGTCCGGTTCTCACCGACGGCGCTGTCCCGCCCGGTGAAAGCTGCGTCCATGCAGGCGTCCCGCCTGTCCCATTGGCGTTTGAGAGAGTCCATACATCGCCCAGGGACGATCCATTTGCATCCCCCGCGTAAATGGTCAACACATTCTGAGATGAGTCGTAGATCGCAGTGCTGCTCTCTCTCGCCGGCGGAATTGAACCCGTGGGATTCAGTTTTGTCCAGGTGGAAACGCCGTTGCCGTTGGCGAAGCTGAGCAGCCACACGTCATTCAAGAAGCCGCCGTTACAATCGCTCCCGCCGAATACAATCAGCGAGTTAGTCACTGGGTCGTACCCCCCGGCGTGATAACGACGTGGCCCCGGAGTTACTCCCTGAATCGCGCTGGAAATCCACTGAGAAGGGCCGTTTGCGCCATTTGCGCCGGTCAATACCCAAACGTCGTTCATGCATGAGGCCGGACTACCGGCGGCTCCTCCAAATACCGTCATCCGGTTCGTTGCCGAATCGTAAGTCGAAACATGCCCGTACCGCGCCGGGGGCAATGACCCAGTTACCGCCAAAGGAGTAAACATCAATGATGTGCTAATGCTGCTCGACACCCACACGTCGTTCAAAACTGCTGTCGAGCTAACCTGGGTTCCGCCGAATACAATCTCGTATTTCGTCGTGGGATCGAAGACGGCAGTGTGTGCATAGCGCGGGCCCGGCCCGAATTGCGTCCACACTGGCTGCGGCGCTTGGGTAATCACCAGCGTCGTGGTTCCAATCACAATCCCCAGACTGGCTGAGATCGTACTTGTTCCAGCGGTCAGGCTCGTCGCCAATCCCGAACTGGCAATGGTCGCCAACGTTGTCACCGACGAAGTCCACATCGTCAAGTTAGTCAGGTTCTGAGTGCTGCCATCGCTATAGGTGCCCGTGGCCGCGAACTGCTCGGTCAGTCCTGCCGTCACCGATGGGTTCGCCGGTGTGACCGCAATCGAGATCAACGTGGCAGGCGTGACCGTGAGCGTGGTTGTCCCCACAATTGAGCCCAAGGTCGCGCTAATGGTCGTGACTCCATTGGTCGCGCTCTGGGCCAGACCTTGGCTACCGCTAACATTGCTGACGGTGGCGATCGTCACGTTGGAAGACGCCCAGGTGACTGAGGCCGTCAAGTCCAGAGTGCTGCCATTGCTGTATGTTCCGATGGCGGTGAACTGCTGCATCCCACCAAACACTATCGAGGGCGCCGTCGGAGTAATGCTCACCAGCATCAACTGATCCTGGTACACGATGAGCGTGACGTTACTCGAGATTGCCCCCGAGCTGGCGCTAATGTTTGCCGAGCCAACCCCGGTTGCGGTAGCCACACCCTGACTGCCGGCAGCGTTGCTGACGCTGGCGATGGTTCCATCCGAGGATGCCCAGGTTACTGAGGCGCTGAGGTCTTGCGTACTGTTGTCCGAGTACGTTCCCGTCGCCTTGAACTGCAACGTCGAACCTAGCAGCACAGACGCATTCGCCGGCAAGATGGCAATCGACACCAGGCTAGCGCTGCTTACCGTCATCGTGGTCGAAGCGGAAACCGAACCCATCGTCGCGGTGATGGTAGCTGCGCCTGCACCTGCGCTGGTGGCCAGTCCATTGGAGCCTGCGCTGTTGCTGATGACCGCAACGCCCGCATTAGAACTGCTCCAGTTCGCCACGGTCGTAATGTCCTGCGTGGTTCCATCGGTGTAAGTGCCGATGGCGTCGAACTGCTGCACGCCTCCCGGCGCGATCGTCGGATTCTGGGGCGTCAGGCTGATCGAGACCAGCGCGGCCGCGGTCACATTTAAGGTTGCCCAGCCGTTGACTCCGCCCGCACTAATGCTGATAGTAGTCGCGCCCGGGCTCAGCGCGCTTGCTACACCCTGGCTGCCGGGCGTATTCGAAATTGTGGCAATTATCCCGTCACTCGAACTCCAGTGCCCCACCCCAGTCAAGTCTTGAATGCTGCTGTCGGTATAAGTCCCGGTAGCCGTGAACTGCTGGCTGGTGCCCGCAGCTACGGAGGCGCTCGGTGACGTCACCGCAATCGAGACCAGTTGTGCCGCAGTTACCGTAAGCACGGTTGAGGCACTGATCGCTCCAGAAGCCGCTGTAATGCTTGCAGTGCCGACGCCATTGCCGGTGGCGAGCCCGCTCGCCGTAATACTACCGACACTGGGTGCGTCCGACGTCCAAGTCACGCTGGCGGTCAGGTCCTGCGTGCTGCCGTCCGAGAAACTCCCGGTGGCCGTGAATTGCTGCGTTGTGCCCGCTGCGATCCCTGGACTGGAGGGAGACACTGCGATCGACACCAGCACGGCCGCGCCCACAGTAAGCGTCGTGCTGCCGCTGAGCCCTCCGAAAGTGGCAGCGATGGTTGTCGATCCAATCGCCAGGCTCGTCGCTAAGCCCTGCAAGCCAGCTAAGTTGCTGATAGTGGCCGAGGCGGCTTGCGAAGAACTCCAGATGACCGTTTTCGTGACGTCTTGTGTGCTGCCATCGGTGTAAGTGCCGGTGGCCGCGAATTGCTGGGTCGTGCCCAGGGGAATGCTGGGAATCGCCGGCGTAACGGCTATCGAAACCAGGGCCGACGGGGTCACCGTCATGCTGGTCGAGCCGGATAGGGCGCCCACCGTCGCCGTGATCGCTGCGCTGCCCATCTTAACGCTGCTGGCCAGTCCAGTGGCGCTGATGGTGGCCACGGTGGCATCGGCGGTGCTCCATGCGGCAGTTGCGGTGATGTCCAGTGTGCTGCCGTCACTGTAAGTGCCGACCGCTGTCATTTGTTGCGCCGTGCCCAGAGCGATGGACGGGTTCGTCGGTGTAACTGCAATAGACACTACGGATGCTGGAAGCACCGTGAGCGTGGTCGCACCGCTCACTGATCCCGAAGTCGATTCCGAAGTCGCCGTGATGCTGCTCGTGCCCTGCGTGTTGCCAGTGGCCAGCCCCGCACTGGATATCGTCGCAATCGCAGTTGCCGATGACGTCCACGTCGCCGCGGCAGTCAGATTCTGGGTGCTGCCATCGCTGTAAGTCCCCGTAGCCGTGAACTGCTGAGTTAGCCCGGCCGCGACCGATGAGTTCGCCGGCGTCACTGCCATCGACACCAGGTTTGCGGGATTCCCTGTCCCACTCAACGACACGGTCTGCGGCGAGTTACTGGCATTGTCGGTGAAGCTCAGCGTTCCGGTCCGGCTTCCCGTCGCCTTCGGTGAGAACGTCAGCGTGGCGGCACAGCTGGCCCCCGCGGCCAATGTGCTCGGACTGAGCGGACACGTCGTAGTATTCGCGAAATCGCTAACGTTGCTGGTGAGGCTCGTGATCTTCAGTGCCGTCGATTGGTTGTTGGTCAGCGTCACCGTCTGCGCTCCGCTGGTGGTGCCCAGAGCTTGTCCGGCGAACGTCACACTAGCCGGGTTTACCGATGCCGCGACTACCCCCGTCCCGGTCAAACTCACCGTCGGGCTCACCGCGGCATTATCCGCAACGGTCAAGGTCCCGCTTCGCGTGCCCGCCGCCGCGGGAGTAAAGAATACGGAGATCTTACAAGTCGCACCCCCGGCCAACGTGCTCGGACTCAGCGGGCAAGTGGTTGTCGTGGTGTAGTCGGAAAGAGTCGACACAATACTGGTGATGGTCAACTTGCCACTTTGGTTGTTTTTGACCGTTACCGTCTGGACGGCACTCTTTTTGCCGATTACCTGATTTGCGTACGACAAACTCGTCGGGGTCGCAGTCACCGCCGCCACCCCAGTGCCGTTCAGCGACAAGTTCTGCGGACTGCCGCTCGCGCTGTCATTGACCTGCAGCGTGTCGCTTCGCGCCCCCAGCGTCGTGGGCGTGAACGTGACCGAGATGGTACAGGTAGCCCCCGCGGCCAGCGTCGCCGGGCTTACCGGACACGTATTGCTCTGGGTATAGTCCGGCAGACTGTTCCCGATACTCGTAATCGTCAGAGCCTTGGTGAGGCCATTGGTCAAAGTAACTTTCTTGGTCGTGCTCGGCACGCCCTGGACCTGGTTGCCGAAAGACAAACTCGATGGAGACAAGGTTACGCTGGCCGCGAATGCCGCATGCGTGAAGGCCAGAAAGACACAGAATACCAACGTTCTGACGGTGCTTAGACGAATAGACATATCACCTCCGGGGACCAACGATAAAACCGGGGCCCAAAAGCAAACGCAGGGGAAGGAACCGACGAATCAATGAAAACCTGATCCTGACTTAGGGTACCAGCTTTACAGAGTCTGTCAACTTTTTTAGGTAATTGTTTTGGCACAATAACTCAGCGCTTGACTTTCGCATGGCGTAGGCACTAACCTCCGCGAAACTGTCATGCTTGCATGCACGACAACCATCGCACTGTGACCCAAATCACCAGGTTCGGTGATGCCCGACCCAAGGGGCTTGTCGAAGGTGACCTGCCCGCCCACCTTCTTTTTAGAACTGCCCCGGTCACCGACGCGAACCACAAGCGGTTGCCAGCGCGTCCCTCACTGTCGTCAGTGGACAGCAGGGAGTCATTGGCAGCTTCC
>JANYBT010000027.1 GCA_025360645.1 Acidobacteriaceae bacterium
CGCGATCGAGTCGAACGGAGTGATCTCCGACGACGGCCAGTGGGTGGCCTACGCATCCAATGAATCGAGCGACTGGGAGATTTATGTCACTACGTTTCCTGGCGCCGCGGGAAAGTGGCAAGTCTCGCTCGGAGGCGGAAGCGAGCCCCGGTGGCGCGGCGATGGCAAGGCGATCTACTATCTGGGACCGACGGGCACATTGATGACGGTTCCGGTCGAAACCGGCGCAACATTTTCCTCGGGCACGCCCACGCCGTTGTTCCAGATTCGTGGGCGCGCGCCCATTTCCTCCACAGATTTGTTCACCTACGATGTCACCAAAGACGGGCAGCGCTTTCTGGTGAACCAGTACATGAAGCCAGACCACATTCCGCCCTTGACGATCGTGCAGCATGTAATGGCGGAAGCGCCGAAGTAGCGTTCCCCGGCATCCAAGCCAACGCTTGCGGGCGTTAGGTATAATGACGAGTAATTTGTTTGCTGAAATCTGACCGGGGGCGGAGTGGTCCGCGGGAAGAAATCAGCGGACGGTCCCAGCCCAAACAATCTCTCCTCAAAGGAGTGCTCATGGCGATTCAAAAGACGGAAAGAATCTGGCACAACGGCAAGTTCATTGCTTGGGACGACGCTCAGGTCCATGTGATGTCGCACGTGGTCAACTACGGTTCCTCGGTGTTCGAAGGGATCCGCTGCTATGCGCCCCCGTCAGGCCCCGCGATTTTCCGCGTCCACGAGCATGTGCAACGCCTGCTCGACTCCGCCAAGATCTACCGCATTGATGTGGACTACAATCGCGACCAGATCATCGACGCCATGCTGGAACTGGTCAGTGGCAATGGAGTATGGCCCTGCTACGTGCGGCCCATCATTCTGCGCGGCTATGGCGAAGCGGGTGTGAACCCCTTCAACTCGCCGACCGAGGTCTACATCGCCAACTACCCATGGGGAAAATATCTGGGTGCGGTTGACGACCCTTGCGTCGATGTTTGCGTTTCGTCATGGACCCGCATTGCGCCCAACACGCTGCCGGCTATGGCCAAGGCGGGCGCCAACTACATGAACTCGCAGCTCATCAAGATGGAAGCCATCGTCAACGGTTATGCGGAAGGCATCGCGCTCGACGTGAACGGCTACGTCAGCGAAGGCTCGGGCGAGAACCTGTTTCTGGTCCGCAATGGAGTGCTGCAAACCGCGCCCCTGGGGAATTCGGTGCTGCCTGGCATCACCCGCGATTCGGTGTTGCAGATCGCCCGCGATCTGAACATCACGGTCGCCGAGCAGGTGGTCCCGCGTGAGATGCTTTACATTTCCGACGAAGTCTTCTTCACCGGGACGGCTGCGGAAATTACCCCCATCCGCTCGGTGGACAAGATTCGCGTCGGCACCGGATCCATGGGCCCCGTCACCAAGGCAATCCAAAAAGAGTTTTACGCCATCGTTCGAGGCGAGACGCCAGACCGCTATGGCTGGTTCACTCCGGTTCCGGTGCGCGCACAACATCCAGTGGCGGTGTAAGCGGAGGGTCCCGCCGTCACGCACGGACATGGAGTGGCTGGCTCGCCGGGACGCTGGTTCAGTGTGACGAGAGTTGCGGAGGTTTTGAGTGGGACTGCGGCCTCAAAGATATTATATAAATTGTGGAATGTGCAAACTTTTGCGCATTTCGGCTGTAGGACGCGTTCTAAGGCGACTTGGCTCTCCGGTGAGGGGTTCCCGGTCACCCGTTGGGGTGATACTGTCGCCACGGCTCTAGGAACGGCTGTAGCGGGCACTCTAGGCGAGGAGTCCGTTCGGCATCGCGATGGTTGAGAGGGCGGACTGGCGGGACTGACCGCGGTTTCGAATTACTTACCTCATAGTCTTCAACAAGATACAGACATTTTCAACGAGTTACGAGGCATCATCCACCGACCGGGCTTCCGCTGACCATGGTTGGGGCCTGCCGGTACCTTCGTTATCTTCCCTCGCGTGGGTTTCCGTGCCACCATGGCCGGAGGCATGGATACCGATCGACTTCTCCGCATTGCCGTAGATCGAGGCGCCTCCGATGTGCATTTGAAGGTGGGCAGCCATCCGTTGCTGCGGATCGACGGCCACTTGTTGCCGCTGTGCGACGAACCCCGCTTACAGCCCGATGAGTTGCTGGGCGTGGCGCAGAGCTTGATGTCGGATTTTCAGCGACAGCGCTTTGGGGAGAGTTGCGAAGTTGACACCGCGTATGAGGTTCCGGGAGTCGCGCGCTTCCGGGTCAGCCTGTTTCAAGAGCGGGGACGAGCAGGCATTGTGCTGCGAATCGTGCCGTCGTACATTCGCAGCCTCGACGAACTCCATTTGCCGCGAGTGCTGCAAAGCATTTGCGACCTGCCGCGCGGACTGATTCTGGTGACGGGCCGCACTGGCAGCGGGAAATCCACCACCCTGGCGGCGATGGTGGATCGCATCAACTCGACCCGCGCCGAACACATCATCACCATCGAAGACCCCATCGAATTTTTGCATGCCGACAAACTGGGCTATGTGAACCAGCGCCAGGTGAACGCGGACACGATTTCCTTCGCCGCAGCCCTGCGGGCGGCGCTGCGTCAGGACCCGGATGTGATTCTGGTGGGCGAGATGCGCGACCTGGAGACCATCTCGACCGCGCTGCACGCCGCAGAGACGGGGCACACGGTTTTTTCCACGCTACACACCATTGACGCGGTGGAGACCATCAACCGCATCGTGTGCATGTTTGGGCCGTCGGAACAGGAACAGGCGCGCATCCAACTGGGTTCGGTGCTGCGCGCGGTGGTGAGCCAGCGTCTGGTGGAGCGGCTGGACGGTGGGGGCCGCGTGCCTGCTGCCGAAGTCATGATCAACAGCGCGTACATCCACGAATGCATTCTGGCCCCGGACAAGACCCGCTCCATTCGGGAAGCGATTGCGGCGGGGACCTCGCACTACGGGATGCAGACATTCGATCAGTCGCTATGGAATCTGCTGGAACAAGGTTTGATTTCGTTGGACACGGCGGTGGGCAACGCCTCGAATGCGGACGACTTCCGATTGAGGATGCAGGGGATTGCGTCCACCTCGGAATTGTCGCAGCAGGCCATGGCGGCGGCAAGCGGAATGCGATAAGAGACTCCTCCTGAACGCTGGGCGCGCCCTCAAAAAGCGCGCCCGATTTTTTGGCGTGGTTCAGAAAAACCTCATTACGGTGACACGGAGGAATCTTTGGTTGCTCGCCAGCGGGCGGAAGCGGACAATGAGGCTATGTCGTTCGGGCGTCCCAAGTTGCTGTTCACCGAGCCAGAGCTTTATGAATATGCAGTGGGTGCGCTGGGGCGGCGCATGCGATCGGTGGCGGAACTGAAGCGGCTGCTGCGCAGGCGGGTGGAACCCGAAACCGAGTTTGGACAGACCCTGGTCGAACTCATCATCAGGCGCCTGAAAGACAACGGATACCTGAATGATTCCCACTACGCGGCGGCTTATTCGTCATTTCGCCGCGACAATGAGAAGTTCGGGCGGCGGCGGGTGGAGACGGAACTGAAAATCCGCGGCGTGCATGGCGAAGTCATTGAAAAGGCGCTCTCGACCAGCTACGGCGAAGTGGACGAGGAGAAACAAGCTCGCGCCTACCTGCACCGCAAACGCCTGAAGAAGCCGGCGGACCAGAAACAGACGGCGCGCATTTTCCGTCAGCTGATGCGTGCGGGGTTCGGGTCGAAGATCATCTTCAAGATCCTGAAACAGTGGGATGTGGACGAGGAAACGCTGACCGCGCTGCAAGAGGAAACGGCGGAGTGACCATGACCAAATTGACGAAACGCCACAGCTTGCGGGATGCTCCGATAGTGACCCCGACCCTTCAGATCCGTCTCGACCAAAAATCCCAAAGAACGCTTGAGCGCCTGGCGAAGCAGCTAGGCTGGAGCCGTTCGAGGGTAGTGCAGGAAAGTGTGAGGCTCCTGGCAGCGTGCCGTCTTCCGCGCGGCCGCCAGCGCGTCATCGGGATGGGAGAGTTTGAATCCGGGATTGGGGACTTGGGAACGAACAAAGCCCATTTGCAGCACTTCGGTCAGGAAGTTCGCAGCGGCGCTGTTCCCGAGGCTTAGTCCCTCGCTCCGCGCGAGGTCCTCCCCGTCGCAGCAATCGTTTAGAATTTAGTTTCATGCTCACTGGCTCTGATATCCGCCGCAAATTCATTGACTTCTTTGTGCAAAAAGGGCACAGGGAGGTCCATTCGTCGTCGCTGGTCCCGGCCAACGACCCTACGCTTTTGTTTACCAATGCCGGGATGAACCAGTTCAAGGATGTGTTGCTGGGGCTGGAGCAGCGCGGCTACAATCGGGCGACCACATCGCAGAAGTGCGTGCGGGCAGGCGGCAAACACAACGATCTGGAGAACGTCGGCTTCACCAACCGCCACCACACGTTTTTTGAGATGCTGGGAAATTTTTCCTTCGGCGATTATTTCAAGAAAGACGCGATTGCCTACGCGTGGGAACTGATCACCTCGCCGGAGTGGTTTGGGATTGATTCGGGCAAGCTTTACGTCACGATTTTCGAAGGTGCAAACAATCCACACGAGGACATTCCGCGCGACGACGAAGCCGAGAACCTCTGGCTTGAGGTAGGTGTACCCAAAGAGCGCATCTTTGCCATGGGGATGAAAGACAATTTCTGGCAGATGGGCGATACGGGGCCCTGCGGGCCGTGCAGCGAGATCCACTACGACATGGGGGTAAGGGCGTCCGAGCAGGGCCACGCAGATTGCGTGTTCCCGTGCGATTGCGGACGCTACGTTGAAATTTGGAACCTCGTATTCATGCAATACAACCGCCAGATAGAGGCAACCGATGGCGTCCCGTTGTATGTGTTCCAGGTTTTGCCTAAGCCGTCGATTGACACCGGGATGGGGCTGGAGCGGTTGACGGCGGTGCTGCAGGGGGTGATTTCGAACTACGAAACGGATTTGTTTACGCCGCTGATTGCGCGCGCGGCGGAGTTGACGGGAACTTTGCTTACTAAAGAACTGGAGAAAGAGGCCGAAGTAAAATCGGCAGCTTCGCTGCGGGTGATTGCCGATCACTCGCGCGCCGCAACTTTCTTGATTTCTGACGGCGTGACTCCATCGAATGAAGGGCGCGGTTATGTGCTGCGCAAGATCATCCGCCGGGCGATTACCCATGGGCGTCTGCTCGGCCAGATGAAGCCGTTTCTGCACGAGATGGTGTTTGCTGTACGCGACGGGATGAAGGATGCTTACCCGGAGTTAGTCGAGGATGCAGAACGCGTATCTAGGAGCATTCTCGCCGAGGAAATTAGATTCGGCCATACGCTGAAGGCGGGTCTAGAGCGTCTAGAGAACGACTTAGTATTGGCTTCTTTGGCGGCGGAACGTTCGGGCACCAAAGATGAAGAGCTGGAGATGAACGATGCGGCTCGAATCGAAGAACTCCGCCCTGTGCGTGACCGAATCTTCGAGACCACGCAACGTGGAGGCAGCGTCCGGTATCTAGGTGAAAAAGCGTTTAGGCTATATGACACATTCGGGCTCCCACGAGACTTCATAGAGGACACCTGCCGCGATTACGGCGTCGTGTTCGACGGCGCGGGCTTTGATCTAGCCATGGCCGAGCAGCGCACTCGCGCTCGCGCTTCTTGGAAGGGCGCTGCCAAGCAAACCGCCAACCCAGCTTACCAGCAACTTCCCAAGTCAGAATTTGAAGGCTATCGCGCTACTCGCTCTGACCACTGCGAGGTACTGGCCATCGTTAAGAATGGCCAGGGCGCGCAGGAACTTAAGCAGGGCGAGGAAGGCGAAATCATCCTTGACCACACGCCGTTCTACGCTGAGTCTGGCGGGCAGGTCGGCGACCGGGGATGGCTCTACTCCGGCGACCACAACACCATCGTCGCCGAAGTGAAGGGGTGCTACTCGCCGGTGCAGGGAGTGCGAGCGCATCAGGTGGTGGCCAGGCAGGCGATCCATGTAGGCGACAAGCTGGACGCAGTGATCGATGCCGGACTGCGCGAGTCCACCATGCGCAATCACACGGCGACACACCTTTTGCAGGCGGGACTGCGCGAGGTGCTGGGCAAGCACGTGAAACAAGCTGGCTCGCTGGTCGCGCCCAATCATCTGCGCTTCGACTTCTCGCATTTTACCGCGGTCGCGGACGAAGAGTTGCAGGACATTGAGGACATCATCAACCGGGAAGTGCTGCGCAACCGGAAAGTCGAGACCATGGTCGAGGTGCCCATTGACGTAGCGGTGAACGAATACCACGCCATGGCGCTGTTCGGCGAGAAGTATGGTGACAAAGTGCGCGTGGTGAAGATCGGCGACTTCTCGACCGAACTCTGCGGCGGGACACACACGGCCGCGACCGGCGAGATCGGCCTGATCAAGATTCTGAAAGAAGGCAGCGTGTCCTCAGGGGTGCGGCGGATCGAGGCCATTACCGGCGAGGGTTCGCTGGCGCACTTCCGCAAAGATCATGCACTGGAGAGCGTGGTGGCCAGCTTCGCCGGTCCCATGCTTTCGCAAAAAGCGCGAAAGGATGGGGCACCCCAAGCCGAGGAAGCGGCATTTTCTCCCGCCGAAGCCTTGAAGGCCGAACTGGAAAAGCGCGACGCCGAAATCAAGCGCCTGACGCGCGATCTGGACCAGGCGCGGATGAAATCGGCCTCGTCGGGCGCAGCCAATCTGGGTGACAAAATCAAGGAAGTGCGCGGCATCAAGGTCCTGGCTCATCGCGTGGACAACCTGGACCGCGCCCAGATGCGCACGCTGGTGGACCAGTTGCGCGACAAGATAGGCTCGGGCGTGGTGGCGCTGGGTTCAGCGAGCGATGGCAACGTCGCGCTGATTGTTGGCGTAACCAAAGACCTGACCACGCGGGTGCAGGCGGGCAAGGTCATCGCTCCCCTGGCGCAAAAGGTGGGCGGCAAGGGCGGCGGGCGTCCAGATCTGGCGGAGGCGGGCGGGAAGAATCCCGAGTCGCTGGATGCTGCGCTGGCGGAAGTGTATGCGGTGGTTGAAGGGCTGCTGGGGCAGGCTTCTTGACATGGCTACATGAGATAGCTATCTTTAATTTGAGAATTCAATGTTTTTGTAATTCAGTGTTTTATGGAATTCAGTGTCGCTGATGCCAAGAACCGGCTGCCGGAGTTGATCCGGGCGGTCGAGGATGGAGAGCCGGTGACCATCTGTCGCCGGGGAGTGCCGGTGGTGGACATGGTGCGCACCAAATTGCCGACTCGCAAGAAGAGGAAGCTGGGAACCTTGCGGGGCAAGATCCATATTCTCGATCCGAACTGGGCGAAGCCGATGACGGACGATGAGGTGGAAGAGTTTCTGGGGGAGCGCAATTAGTGCGCGTGCTTTTGGATACAGCAGTCCTGATTTTTGCGGTGGAAGCCCCGGAGCGGCTCAGCGCCCGCGCAAGATCGGTTCTGGAAAACCCGAAGAATGTTCTGGAACTGAGCAGCATCTCGCTGGCGGAGATCGCGATCAAGGCGAGCCTGGGCAAGTTGAGGTTCTCAGCCGCAGTAGTTCGTGAGGCGATTGCGGAGCTGGGCATCCGAGTGCTGCCCTATACAGCCGAGCACGCGTTCCATCTGTTCGGCTTACCCTTGCACCACCGCGACCCATTTGATCGCCAAATCGTAGCGCAGGCTTTGGCTGAGAAGATTCCGGTGGTGACTTGTGACCAGGAATTTGGCTTGTACTCAGGGATTAGAGTGGTGTGGTAAGCGGGCCTGTTGCGGAGGCAAATTCCGGAGTCGCTGGATTCTGCGCTGGCGGATGTGTATATAGTTGTGGAGTCGCTGCTGGGGTAGCGGCGAACTAGCTTGCAGCGACGGGCTAATGACTTCGTCAACTGGTTTCAAGGATCGCCAATGGCTGACCGCATCCGCTTCATGACTCATCGGGGCAAGCAGATTCTACTCCTGGACTTCACCCACTGCCAGGCGGACGAGATGCGTTTGCTGGTGGCCGAAGTTCAGGACACCATCACGTCCCAGCCGCTGGATTCGGTGCTGGCGATGGCGGACTTCACCGGGGCCGACTACTTCGGAAAAGATCTGGCTGAGCACATCAAGAAGACGCTGGTCCTCGATCGTCCGTATGTGAAGCGCGCGGCCTGGGTGGGGGCGGACACTGTCCCCCATGCTTACTACGAGTCGTTCAAGTCGTTTTCGCGGCGCGAATTGCCCATGTTCGTGACCCGGGAAGAAGCGATGGACTGGCTGGTAGGCGAGTGAGTTGGGGCTCGGCTAGCTTCTCCACCGCAGCGTGACCGGGCCGTTCATCGGATGCCGGAAGTCTTCTCCGCTGCTCTGGCTCTGCATCCATGCCTGCTTCAGGCCGAAATACCACTTTGCGGGACGGTCGGCATCGTCAATCAGCATGAGATGAGGGTTGTGCTTCAGACCCTCTGACTGCAACTCCATGGTGCGGCGGTCTTGCTCCACGAATTTTGCGAAGACGAATTTGAGCAGCGCCGGGGCGAAGGGCACCGAACGAAACAGGTTCCAGGCGGCCACCACGTCAATGCGGCAGCGGTCACGAGTGAGCGGAGTGACGGTGGTGAGCGAGGAGAACCAGTACTTGCCAGCGCGGATGGTTTCGGTGCGCAGGTTGGGCAGAGTGAAATCAATGGTGGTGGTGATGGAGTCGGCGTCGGCAACCATGCGCAGCAACTTGTAGGGCGCGCTGTTGGAGGAGGGAGAGTGCGCGCTCATGCGGAAGCCGAGCGGGATGGGCTCGAAGTGCTTGGTCTTCTCGTGGATGCTGTGCCGGCTGCGCCACCACCAGGCCTGGTGCACAAAGGGGCCGTGCGCCGGATCCATCAGTCCAATGATGCCGTGGTCCACAGAGCAGGGCAGTTCGGCGGTCAGATAGGCGGAGCGGTAGTAGGAGCTGAAGGTTTCGACTTGCGGCGGGGGGCAGGGGGCGTCGTCGCGCTGAGTGAAGCCGGCACCGACGGGTGCGGGCTGGGGGACAAAGACCCAGACGAACTGGTCGCGCTCCTGGCAGGCAAAGCTGCCAGCGTAAATGCGATCGACCCGAAGTTTCTGATCCGCCACCAGCGAAGGGATCAGGGTGCACTGGCCGGACTGCGCGGCGAACCTCCAGCCGTGATAGCTGCACTCGACTTCAGCGCCATCGAACTTGCCGCATGAGAGAGGCATGCCACGGTGGGGACACGCATCGCGCAAGGCAAAAGGCTGGCCCTGGCGGTCGCGGCCGAGGACGAGCGGGATTTCCAGCAGCAGGGCTGGCGTGAGCTGGCGGCGGCGGACCTGGTCGCTGGGCAGGGCGCGATACCAGAAGCCATGCAGCATCAGGGAATCCGGGGTCTGCCGCTGGAGTGGGGTTTCGTTGGTCATAAACGGACAAAGGCAGCGTATCGCAACTGGGGACGGGTGAACAGGGGGCGCAGGTCAAGAGCCTTCACCACAGGGGGCACGGGGTTACACAGGGTAAGGCTGGGGCTCGGCTGAAACTCGAAACTCGAAACCGGCTCCTCTGTTACTTTGGCTGGTTCTACGTCCTTTTGTTACGTTGCCGGGTGGGGGAGCGCGCCCTATAATCAAGATGCTCTGGTTCGGATTTTCCCTCAGGTTCTGGGTCGGGATGGATGGGGCTGGGTTGCGCCTCAACCGACGTGGCTTTTATGCGCCTGAAAACTCTGCCGATGGCGAGCCGAATCTTCGCGACCTTCCTTTCGCTTACACCTGCTGTGACTAGCTGGGGCCAAGCCATTCCTGCGACCAGCATTACTGCCAGCCGCATCACAGCCACCAGAGAAAACGGCCGGACGGTCTATATGAACGAACCGGCTACTCCCACCCGGACACCCACCCGGACGCCAGCCCTGCGGGGAGACGCGGCGATGCGAGCGCGGGACTTCGACGAACTGATTGAGCGGGCCTCCGAGCGCCATCAGGTGGATGCGGGTCTGGTGCGTTCGGTGATCAAAGTGGAATCGAATTTCAATCCCGTTGCAGTGTCGCCGAAAGGCGCCATGGGGCTGATGCAGTTGATGCCCGCGACCGCGCGGCGGCTGAGCGTGGCGAACCCGTTTGATCCGGAACAGAATGTGGACGGAGGGGTGAGGCACCTGAAGCGGCTGCTGGAAAATTACGGTGGCGATCTGAGCTTGAGCCTGGCGGCCTACAACGCGGGCGAAGGGGCGGTGGCGCGCAGTGGCGGTGTGCCGCGCTATGCCGAGACGCAGAGCTACGTGCAGCGGATCCGGAGTCTAACCCACAGTGGGGGATTCGCCGAGGGATTGGTTGGGGGATTGGCGAGCCGCAGTGCGCCGATTCAGGTGGAACGGGATGAGCGCGGGGTGCTGCACCTCAGCAACACGGATTGATGCGAAGGCATCCGACGGAAGGCAGGACGAAAACGAGTTCATGAAATTGCTTCCCCAAGTTCGGCGGCTGCTCGCGGTGGCGATCCTGTTGCTTGGGGTGCCCAGCCTGTATGCACGCCACAATGACGCTTGGGCGCGGAGCCAGTTTGCCACGGCGGAACGGCTGCGGGAGTCGCTGAACGGGCGTCCTTCGAAAGACCGTACCCGGCGCGAATATCAGCGTGCGATCGATGCTTATCGCCGGGTATATTTTGGCTGCCCCACGTGTTCGAAGGCGGACCCCAGCGTGGTGGCGACGGCTGAGTTGATGGTGGAGATGGGGCGGCGCTTCGACGATGAGAGGGAACTGCGGGCGGCCATCGCGCAATATCAGTTCCTGCGCAAGCAGTATCCCGGCAGCAAGTATCGCTTCGGCGCGCTGTTTACCATCGGAGAGGTGTACAAAGACGATCTGGACGAAGCCAAGCAGGCGCGCGCCACGTTCCAGGACTTTCTGCACCGCTATCCGCGCAATCATCTGGCAGATGAGGCGCGGCAGGCGCTAACCGAACTTTCGCAACAGGCCAGGAAAGACAAGGCTGCGAAATCTGGCAAAGTAGCGACCGGCAATGCTGCGGACGCCGGCGCGGGGCCGGACGAGAGCCGCCAACTGCCTCGCGTCACCGGCATTCGCCACTGGTCCACGCCCGACTACACGCGGGTGGCGGTGGACCTGGAAGGCAAGGTCGAGTTTGAATCGCAGCGCATTGCCGGGCCGGACCGTATTTTCTTAGATCTGCAGGACTCCCGGCTGGCGTCCACGCTGGTGGGCAAGACGTTTGATGTGGACGATGGGTTTCTGAAGAAGATCCGAGTGGCGGAGGCGGCGCCGGGCAAGACGCGCATCGTGCTGGAAGTGGACGAGCTTTCGCGGTATGACGCGTTCCTGCTGCCGGATCCCTATCGGCTGATTATCGACATCCACGGCAAGCCGAGCAGCAACCTCGACGCGGCGAACAGCAACGACGCGGCGAAGAACAACGAGCCCGTGCTGAAACCCGCGGCTCCGAAAGCGGATGTGGCGGTGGTGCCGTCGCAGGCGGGACGCAAGACTGCTGAGTCTGCGCGCATCAGTGGCAATTCCGAACTGAAGGACCTGAAACCTTACCGCGCGGTCCAGGAGCCGCCTGTTGCATCCGCCAAGTCCAAAGCGAGTGCCGCGAGTGTGACGGGGGCGGAGCGAGCCACGATTACGGCCAACTTGCCGGCAAAGACCACGGGGGGAAAGAAATCGCGGCATAAGACGGTGGACAGCGAAGTCGCGGACATTCATGCGGCGCAGCCCACCGCGTCAGGCGACCGGTCGCTGATCCGCGCGCTCGGACTGAAGATCAACAAGATCGTGATTGATGCGGGCCACGGGGGATACGACACGGGCACCATCGGTCCCAGTGGATTGCAAGAAAAAGACCTGGTGCTGGAAGTGGCGCTGCGGCTGGGCAAGTTGCTGGAGTCGCGACTGGGAGCCGAGGTGGTTTATACCCGTCCCGACGACACGTTCATCCCGCTGGAAACGCGCACAGCGATTGCGAACCAGCAGCAGGCGGACCTATTCATCTCCGTCCATGCCAATTCGAGCCGCGATCCCGGAGCGCGCGGGGTTGAGACTTACTACTTGAATTTCACTTCTTCGCCGGACGCGCTGGAAGTGGCGGCGCGCGAGAATGCGGTCTCGGGTGCGCCGATCCATGATTTGCAGGACCTGGTGAAGAAGATCGCGATGAAGGAAAAGATCGAAGAGTCGCGCGAGTTTGCCGGGGACGTGCAGCAGGCATTGCACAGCGGGCTGGCGGCGAAGAGCCCGGCCATCCGCAACCGCGGGGTAAAGAAAGCGCCGTTCGTGGTGCTGATCGGCGCGAATATGCCATCCATCCTGGCGGAAATCTCCTTCGTCAGCAACCCGACGGATGAGCAGAAGCTGGAGACCTCCGACTACCGCCAACGCATTGCCGAGTCGCTGTACAAAGGAGTGTCGAAATACGTCGGAGGGCTGAGCGGGGTGAGGGTCGCCAGCAAGATCGAAAAGAACGAAGGGCAGTAGGCTCCCGCCTCCGGGCTTCAGTAGTTCAGTAGAGCGATAGCTCTTTCATCGGATAATGTTTGCGGTTGCGAGTCCAGAGCTGCGCGTGGTTGAGCACGGCGGTCGCGGCAATCAGAGCGTCGCCGAGTTCTACACTGTGGCTCTGGCGATAATGGCGGAGATAGTCGCCTGCTTGCTGGCCAGTGGCAGCGTCCACGGGAGCGCACCGCAGCGCAGCGAACAAATTGGTCAGCGCTTGGTGCTCGCGCGGCCTGGCGCCCGCCCACAACTCCGCGGCGCTCACCGGCGAGTACAAGATGTCGTTCCGCGAATGGCTCAGTTCCATCCACCGCGACAGAATGTCCTGGTCGCGTCCTCGCGAAACCTCAATCAGGATGTCAGAATCCACCAGGACGGTCACGGTTTGGCCAGTCTTTCCATCCGCTTACCGCGGCGTAGGCCCCGCACATATTCGGCAGTATCTGGCAAATCGGTGCCGCCTTGCCGGATTCCCACAAATGCTCGCATGGCATCGCCGCGGCCTTGCAGCTGGCCCAGATAACGTTCGCGGGCGACCTCGCGCACCAGGTGGGAGATGGTGGTGCCCTCACTCCGAGCACGGGCGTGAAGCGCGTCCCACAATTGGTCGTCGAGGTAAAGCTGAGTCCGGCGCATGATGTATAGTATACATCGCTAGCTGTCTCTCAACCACCGATCGCATCCGCGTGATTGCGCACGAAGTTTGCCGAACCTTGCGAGGAAGCTCGCCCTTTGCCGCGATCCTCTGGTTCCCACGGCCAGTACTTGCGTACCGTGCGGGGCGCCCCGAAAATACCCAGCTCTAGCTAAAGCTCGGCGGCAACCTGTAGTTGTCCCCAACGACATGGCTAGAGTGGCGGGCAATGGGTGAGCCACCCGCCAAGAACCTGTGTTCCTCTGTGCCCCCTGTGGTGAAAGCCTTTGTCTCTCCCGCTATCGAGCCCCCGCGGACGGTCCCGCCCTCCGCCCTCCCGGAAAGCCAGCCGCGACGCACTCCGGCCCTCGGAGACCCGCACCCAGAGCCAAAAAAGGCGAACCAGCCAGCCCCAGAGGGGCGGACTACACTACTTACTCGTCGTCGTCATCGCTCCTCCTGCACTCACGACTCCGCCGAATTCTAACTTATTGCCTGGTCTGAAATCCCGGGACCGCTATATACTTGAGCCAGTTCTATGTAGGTGGAGACGGCGATTCGAAAGGAATTGAAGGCTCTGACGTCGCAAAATAAGACACTGAATAATCTGAAGCGGCTTATCAAGGGAGTTCCTCTGATCGGATCTGCCAGGAAACTCGCGGGCCGCCTCGCTTTTCGCGGGTCCACTTCCTATTGGAACGCTCGATATCGTAACGGCGGCACTTCAGGAGCCGGTTCCTGCGGCCAGTTGGCGGAGTTCAAGGCAACGGTGTTGAACTAGTTTGTCCGAACGAAAAACATCCGTACCGTCATAGAGCTCGGTTGCGGTGACGGCGCCCAACTTGAATTGGCTAGGTATGCAAAATGTGTCGGCATCGATGTGGCGACTGCGTCGATCGAGCGGTGCTCCGCGCGATTTGGGCATGATCTCACCAAGCGTTTTTATTTGGCAGACGCTCTCCCAAAAGACCTCGGCACGTTCGATTTGGCTCTCTCCCTTGACGTCATCTATCATCTCGTCGAGGATTCCGTTTTCGATTCTTATATGCGCACGCTGTTCGCGCGGTCCCACCTTTACGTCGTCATCTACGCTAGCAATTACGATGCGCCAGCCGACGCGCCGCATGTACGACACCGCAGATTCACAAATTGGATTGCCCAAAACGCACCGACTTGGGAGTTGGCAAGTTATGTGCCGGATCGCTTCCCTTTCGACCCCAGTCGACCTGACGAAACGTCTTCCGCTGATTTTTACTTCTTCGCCCGCCAAACGCAGTGAAGCTGTGGCAGAACAAGTCCGGACTATTATTGTTTTTCGCCTGCGAAGATCTTTTCCGGGTGCCCCGCCCTTCCTCTGGAACTATATTTGAAAAATAACCTCCGCCAGCACTCTAAACACGGGGGTGCGGGCGGCGCTTATGGCGGTGCCGCTCTCATCTGCACATTGAGTCCCTCCACGTCGTTCGGTCGCACCCGTCCCACTTCGCCATACGGGTAATGCCGGAAGCTGCTCCACGGCGACTGCTCGGGCTCGGCCACCAATCCCCGTTTCAGCGGGTTGCGGTGCATGCGGCCCAGCTTTTCCACCGCTAGAGTGCCCGGTCCAAGCGTTGTTGACTCAGGCCGAGAACCGCTGTATCTTCGGGCGAATCACTTTATTCTGCGGCTCATAAGATCAATTCAGGTTCTACGGAGGGTCTCGCCCCAATGGATTCGAAGCAAAATCAGCCATTGTGCCTCTCGTTTCACGCAGCTTTACCGTGGGTTCGACTTGCCGCTCGCATAACCTTCTCCGGCGTGCGCGCAGCCCGAAACACGGCCCGGCCCAAGCGAATGTGGAGGCGGCTTGCTTTCATTGCGATGGTCTGCTGTACCTTCGTCACGTATGCCTGCATTACGCCCATTTTCGCCATGGGCGAGACGAAGCTCCTGGTAAAAACGCCGCCAGCCACTTCGGCCGCAGTGATGGGGCAGTGGGCCGTACCGGTTAATTTCTGCACCTATCCTTGTCTGGTGGGGGCGGATGCCGCAGTGCTAAACAACGGCAAAGTGCTTTTCTATTACACCCCGGCAGACAAAGCGAAAAATTCGCAGGCCATGGTGCTGGATCCAATCACGGGCAGTTTGACCGATGTCTCATTGCAGGTGCCGCAGGACATCTTCTGCTCAGGCCTGTCGATACTGCCCAACGGTAACGTGCTGGTGACGGGAGGGAACGTGCCAGCCGGGATATGCCCCCACAATGGGAACAGTGGATGCGGGACCACCAATGCGCTGCTCTTCGATCCGATCGCGTCCAAGTGGACGACGCAGCAGAACATGAATTACCCGCGCTGGTATCCGAGCAGCGTGGAACTTAGCGATGGGACGCTGCTGGAGATCTCCGGAACCAACGCGACCGGTTTGATGATTCAGAGGCCGCTCGAGTCATTCAACTACACGACCGGTAAGTGGACGGTCCTGCCTTATGCAGCCAACCTTCCGAGTGATGTCGCGCAACTGTATCCGCGCCTTTCCCTGATGCCAAGTGGAAAAGTGTTTCTGTCGGCCCCGGCGGCTCGCACTTACCAGTTTGACCCTGGCACAAATACCTGGGCATTCGTGGCCGCCAACAATTTTGGATATCGGTACTACGCTGCTCACGTGTTGCTGCCGGGGCTGGAAAAGGTATTGGTGGCCGGTGGTTCTCCCAGTAACACCGGTGGTGGTACCACTGCCACTAATACGGCTGAGGTGATTGACTTGTCGGCGGCCAAACCACAGTGGACTTATACTGGCGCGATGAACTTTGCCCGATTTAACGAAAATTTGGTACTTCTGGCGGATGGAACGGTGCTAGCTGTAGGCGGTGGGGGTGGCGGAGGACATTACACGAACCCGGTGCTCACCGCGGAGTTGTACGATCCCAAGACGGCGGTTTGGACCGTTCTCGCGGCTCAGGCGATTCAGCGAAGCTATCACTCGACGGCGGCCCTGCTGCCGGACGGCCGGGTGATTTCAGCCGGGTCCGACAATGGCGTCTCCACTCAGGTCACATACGAGATTTACAGCCCGCCGTACCTATTCAATGGGGCGCGTCCGGTCATTGCTTCTGCGCCGACTTCGCTCGCCTATAATACGAATTTCAGCATCACCACAGCGGATGCGTCAACGATTGCACGAGTCGCGCTGATCCGGCCGGGCGCGACGACTCATGCTGACAACTTTGACCAACGCTATGTCGATCTGACCTTCACGGTCGGTGCGGGAACGATTCAGGCGACTTCTCCTGCGAATAGCAATCAGGCCCCTCCTGGGTATTACATGCTGGTCATCGTGAACTCGAGCGGCGTGCCCTCGGTAATGCCATTTCTGAAGCTGGACTGAGTAGAGTTTAGGGGGTGGGGAGAGGCGTGCTTGACGGAAGGGGCTGCAAAGGCGGGCTTGGGTGGGGCGCCCGGGAACTGTTTCGAGTTTCGAGTTTCATATTTCATGTAGTGCTGGTTTGAAACTTTCGTTCTGCGTTAGTAGTCGGGGGCTCGGTTGGAAAATCCTTCTCCGCCAGTCGTCGTGGAGCCGGTTGGAAACTCCTTCTGCGCCAGCAGTTGGGGGCTCGAGTGGAAACTTTCCTTCCCCGTCAGTAGTCTAAGCATTGGGGAAGCACTGCACCCATCTATGAAGCGTCTTGCGATCACAATTTGCCTGGTGGGATTGGTCACCTACGGATGGGCTGCCGCACCGGCTGTGCCAGCGCCACCTCTCGCGTCGCTGTTGCCCTCTGAGTTTAGCGGGTGGACGGCGAAGGGCGAGATGCAGAAAAGCAGTGACGCCGCCGTGGCGGATCCCGCCAACGCCGAAGCGCTGAAGGAGTATGGGTTCAGGGATTTTGCGTCGGCTACCTACCTGCGCGACGACGGCCGCACGCTTACCTTGCGGGCTGCACGTTTTGCCGATGCCAGCGGAGCTTATGGCGCGTTCACCTTCTACAAGACGCCGGTGATGTTGAATGAGAAAATCGGCGACCAAGGGGCTTCGCTCAATCAACGCGTGCTGTTTTATCGCGGAAACGTCCTGGTGGATGCGGTATTCGACAAGCTGAGCGCGATGTCAGCGGCGGAATTGCGCGATGTGGCGGCGCAACTCCCTCAAGCGGTAGGCGCCGCGAACAACTTGCCCGCGCTGCCGACCTATCTGCCCAAGCTGAAGTACATCAAGAACACGGCCAAGTACGTGATGGGCCCGTCGGCGCTGCAACATGTGGGCGCGCCACTGCCCGCTGCGCGCGTGGATTTTGCCGCGGGGGCGGAAGTCGTGCTGGCCAAGTACGAGAGCAATGCCGGCGAAGCGGATCTGATGCTGATTTCGTATCCCACGCCGCAGATTGCCGCCGAGAAGCTGAAAGGGCTTGACCAGATACGGGCGCAGATCGAGCAGAAGAGCGGAGACCAGGCGATTGTGGACATCGCACCGTTCTTCGCCAAGCGCACCGGGCCGGTGGTCGCGATTGCGGCGGGACCGCTGTCGCAGGGGGAAGCGAAGACGCTGTTGAACGCGGTGAACTATGAAGCGCAAGTGACGTGGAACGAGAACACGTTTCTCGGTCCGAAAGACAACGTCGGGAGTCTGCTGGTCAACGTTTTCATCCTGTGCGGCATTCTGATGGCGCTCACTTTGGTGGCGGGCGTGGCGTTCGGGGGGGTGCGAATCGTGATTCAGCGGCTTTTTCCGGGGCGGGTGTTCGATAGGCCAGAACAGGTGGAATTCATTTCGCTGCACTTGGGCGGGGACGGCCAGGAGCCCCCAATTCGCCCGTAAGCCGCTCAATCGGGACAGTTTAAGGGGTGAAAAGGCGTCAATGTTGCAAAACATTGCAACCGTAGCGACCTGAGCAAGTATTTTGTAAGTTGTTGAAACTAAACATATTTAAATCCAAAAAAATCCTTGACACCCCGGTTTTCCGACCCATAAGATTTCTGCAGAAAGTTTTGACGGGTTGTACGTCTCGTTGAGACTATTCTCCCTTGAAGAAGAGGCCGCCTTTTGCCGGGCGGCCTTTTCGTTTGCGCGGAAGAAGTGAGGATTGGGAATTGGAGTGTGAGTTTTGCACAACGCTGGTGCAAATTAGACGGGAGATGTTTTTTGGTCTCACGTTCGGGATTGAACCGGGGTAACACAATGCGTATCAGAGAATGAGTATCGGTGAGGAGTATCAGTGAGTGAACGAGGCGGCGTGCGGCCGTTCAACGGAGGATCTGATGTTTTGAGACGGATGTGGTGGGGCTCTGCAACCCGATCAGCAATTGTGCGTACGATGCGGGCGAAAAGTGGTGGGACAGGTGACGCTGGCGTATCCCGTGGCGAGCCGAGTGCGCGAACACGTGCGGCTGCTGGGGATTTTATGGATGGCGATGTCGGCGGTGAGCGTGCTGGGCGGAGTGATTCTGGGCATTATCGCCAACACCTTGCTGGCACATTCGCAGGAATTCACGATTCCGAACTTTCACGCCGGATTTTTGCCGCCGTTGTTGACAGCAGTGGCGGGGTTCATCCTGATGAAGGGGTTGGTGGAATTTCTAGCGGGATGGGGTTTGTTGACGCACCAGCCCTGGGCGCGGCTGGTGACGTTGGTGCTGGCATTCCTGGCTCTGTTCCATGTTCCGTTTGGCACTGCGCTGGGGATCTTCTCACTATGGGTGTTGTTGCCGTTGGAATCGGAACGCGAGTACGAGGCGATGGCGCAGCAGCAGGCGGCCTAGAAAAAGTGGCAGAGTGAGCGGGTGCAGGCTGTGCCCGCGCAGCACCGTCGGCGTTGATGCGCTTTACGCATCATCGCGGTGCCGTTAGAATCGAGAGGAGGCCGACGTAGCTCAGTTGGTAGAGCAGCCGATTCGTAATCGGCAGGTCACCAGTTCAACTCTGGTCGTCGGCTCCATGGTTCCGCGTTTCCCTTGCTTGGATCCCCAATTCCCCCTGAAGCCGTTTCCTTCGAACACAAATGACAAATCTTTACCAGACGATGCTGTAGGGTTCGGTGCAGGGGGCATCCAACGCAATAGATGGATGTTGGGCCGAAGAGGCACTGAGAGTGATTTTGGAGGATATGATGAAAAAGTTAGGCATATTGGCGGCGGGAGTGGTGCTGGCGGCAATGCCGATGGCAGCACAAAATCGAGCGGCGGTCACAGGCGCATATTCGCAAGCAACACTGCAGACAGTCGCATTTGGTCCTCAGGACCAGGATGACGCGAACCGTCAGGACCGGGACCGGGATGGCGATAGGAACCAGGATCGCAAGCAAGCGCGAGATCGCGAGAGGGCCCGCGAGCGGAGACAGGCCCGGGATCGCGATCGGGACGGGGACCGCGACGGCGACCGAAATCATCAGTACAACGGCAACAACCGTCCTTACAACGGAAACGGCGGGTACGGAAACGGTTCGTACGGCAACGGCGGGAACGGTAATTATCGTGGAGCGCTGGCGCCGGAATGGCAGTCGAAATACAACAGCTACTACCAGCGCTGGCTGAACTACCGCGCGACCAACAACCGCACTCAGATGCGGAGCATGGAAGGCCGGATGCAGAGCATTATGAGCAACTACGGAATTCCGAGCAACACTCCGTACGGGCAGATTGCGACCAACGGGCGTTAAGTCACAAGTAACACAGGGGTGAAGGGGGGAGAAATCCGCCCCTTTCTTTTTGCGCGCGTGTGGCAGAGGCTCGCGCTGCACGCCGAACTGAGGTCGCGAGAGGCGGTTTGTCGCGCGGGCGGTGCAAATGGCTCGTTATCTCCTGGATTCTCCACAGATTTTTGCCTGCTTCGCCTTGCCGAATGGTAGTAATCTTTTCGATAATAGCGGCAGGCGTCGCCTACGACCGTGCATCAATATAGCCGAGTTCAGTTGTTGCGGATGCTCCACATCACGCCTCGCCAATTGGCGACGTGGGAACGCGCGGGTTTGGTGGAGTTGGCCGAAGGCTATTCGTTCTACGAGCTGGTGCAAATCCAGAAGATTCGCGACCTGTGCGCGGCCAAGGTGCGGCCGGCAGTGATCCGGCAGTCGCTGGAGGCGATGCAGAAGCGAGTGGCGGGCATGGAAAATCCGCTGCTGCAGGCCGGGACATATTCGGTGGGCCGCAAGCGCGTCGCCTTTCGGCATGAAGGCAGAATCCTGGAGCCCGTCGCGGGGCAGTTTGTGTTTGACTTCTCAGCGGTCAAGATTGTGTCCAGCCCCGCGCCCGCTCCGCGCCCGACCGCGAATCCGAGCGACGTGGGCGAGCTGTTTGCGCGCGGCATTGCGTTGGAAGACGATCCTGACACGCAGGGCGAGGCCATTGCGTGCTACCGGGCAGTGCTGGAGATCGATGATGCGCACGCGGCGTCACACATCAATCTGGGGACGATTTTCTACAATCGACAGGAGTTTGCGCTGGCGGAGAAACACTATCGCAGCGCGGTGGCGATTGATGCGCGATACGCGCTGGCGCACTTTGATCTGGGCAATGTGCTGGACGAAACGGGACGGGTGGGGGATGCCGTGAGCGCCTACAAGACAGCGCTGCTCCTGGCGCCGACGTACTCAGACGCGCATTACAACCTGGCGCTGGCCTACGAAAAATTGAAGGAGCCGCGCAAAGCGTTGCGGCACTGGAATGCGTACCTGAAGCTGGATAGGGCGGGAGGGCCATGGGCCGTCCACGCGCGAGCGCAGGTGCAGCAGATTCTGCAGGGCGATGGCTTGAAGCTGGTGAAGAGCAAGTAGGCGGGTGAGCCTAATGTTCGTCCGGCTCTCACTGCTTGTCGTAGCTCGCTTTCGCGAAGGACGTGCAGTTCGCGTGGCGCGGCGGAACTGCAGATCCCTGACTTCGTTCGGGACGACAATCGTTA
Source organism: Acidobacteriaceae bacterium (assembly GCA_025360645.1). Lineage (GTDB taxonomy): Bacteria > Acidobacteriota > Terriglobia > Terriglobales > Acidobacteriaceae > JANYBT01. Next base: position 20,981 of record JANYBT010000027.1, read on the forward strand.
AGAGAAGTGGTGCGGGCGATGGGGAAGCCCTGACACCTACATCGTCACTTGGTAATTTTTGTTGCTCTTGAGCGTGGCGCTGCGCGTGGTCACTACTACCGCTCCCGTCGTCGCTCCCGCTGGGACTGTGGCTGTGATTTCTGAACTCGACACCACGGTGAACGCTGCCGACACGCCGTTGAAGGTCACTTTGCTGGCGCCGGTCAGACTGGTCCCGAGAATTATCACTGACGATCCGACCGTGCCTGATGTCGTTACCGTCCGCACAAACGGCCCCAGGCCCACATTCAGCTTAAAGGCCGTGCCCGAAGCTTTGTTCCCGCCGTAATAGGTCACGCCATAGAAGTTGCCGTCCGTTCCTTGCGTCAAAGTCGCGGGTGCGGATGAGTTGGCGCAACCCCCAAGCGGGCAAAAGCTGTAGAGGGTGGTTGGTGTTCCCATGGTTGTCATCTGATAGAGAATGCCGCAGCCGTAGAATGCATCTTTGCACCTCGGGCCCGGCCCACCTGACGCCCCACCATAAAGATTGCCGTCGGTCCCCTGGGTCACACCCGAAGGATTGTAGCCATCGGCGCAATTCGCCAGCGAGCAGAACTTGTACAGCGTTGTGAAGGCGCCCTGCGTCGTAATCTTGAACACCGTGCCCCCGGTGCCGCTGGTGAGACTCGAATTCCCCCCACGGTAGGTCGTGCCGTACAGGTCCCCGTCAGCCGCCTGGATCAGGCCGGACGGAAGGTAGCCATCCGGACAATTCGTCAAGGGGCAAAAGCTGTAGAGCGTGGTCAGCGCCCCCTGGGGCGTGATCTTGAAAATGGTGCCGCATCCAGTGGTCCCTCCCGAGCACCCGGTTCCCGTGCCGCCGGATTGGGTGGTTCCGTAAAAATTGCCGTCGGTCGCCAGCACCAGGCCACTCGCACCCCCGTCGTTCGTCGAGTTAAAACTATGCAACACGGTCTCGACGCCTTGAGTGGTTACGACGAAAACCGTTCCACTGCCGTTTGCTCCGCCGCCGCTCGTGGTGCCGTAGAGGTTGCCGTCGTTGCCCAGGGCCAGCGGTGTGTAAGGATTTCTGCCATCTGCGCAAGCGGGCAGCGAACAGAAAGTGTAGATGGTGTTCAACCCGATCCCGCTCGCCTGCACAATCGTTCCATCGCCGTTGGTGCCGCCGGCCGAGGTGGTTCCGTAGAGATAGCCGTCCGCCGCCAGCACCAGCGCATCGTCAGGATGGGCGCCATAGCAACCGCTTTGCGTGCATTTGTATGTCAGGCTTTTAAACACTCCTGCCGTTGTTATCTTGTACGCCAAGTTGTTTTTCAAAGTTCGTCCGGGAACGTAGATCATCCCGTAAAAGTCGCCGTCAAACCCCTGCGCCAATCCGCCGACCGGATTCATTCCGTTACTGTTGCCAAAGTTCACCAGCGTGGTGAGTGTGGCGGCGGAAGTCTGCGCCACCGCAACACCGGTCTTCATGCCGAGCGCAATGCCCGCGACGAGAAGAACCGCCAAACTTACATTCCGCATATCGCCTCCATTCATTTCGTCACCTGAAAATTCTTGTTGCTCTTGAGGGAGGCGCTGGGCGTTGTGACTACTACCGCTCCCGTTTTCGCGCCTGCCGGGACCGTGGCTGTAATTTCTGAACTTGACACCACGGTGAACGCCGCCGACACGCCGTTGAAGGTCACTTTGCTGGCACCGGTCAGGGTGGTCCCGAGAATTATTACCGACGATCCGACCTTGCCCGACGACGTCACCGTTCGGACAAATGGCCCCAGGCCGGCATCCTCAATGAAGACGGTCCCAAATTGGTATAGTCCGCCCCCGCTGGTCGTGCCGTAGAAGATGCCATTAGTAGCCTGATAAAACCCACCCAAGAGAAAGTCCCCGTCAGTCACGTTGAAAGTGTGTAAGTCAGAAAAGGCACCGCTTGGGGTGAGTTCGAAAGCTGCACCACAACCTGTACCGAAGTCGACGCTGCAGTTACTGCCATTCCCGCCGACGTAGGTTGTTCCATAGAGATTGCCGTCGGTAGCCTGTACGACAGAGGCTGAAGGAGAAAATCCCTCGGGGCCGCAAAAACTGTACAGTGTCGTCAGAACGCCCGTAGGGGTGATCTCAAAGACCGTGCCGCCTTGTTCGCCGTAAAAAGCGAAGCAAGTTCCGCCACCGGCGGTTGTTCCATAGAAATTCCCGTTAGCACCTTGGATAAGTGCTGCAAAGGGATCGCCGCCGTCTGTGCAGGTGGTTTGAGCGCAAAAGTTGTAGAGCGTGGTCAGTTGCCCGGCGGATGTGAGAGTGAAGGCTGTTCCGGCATCGTACGCCCCGCCCCTCGCCGCCGTGCCATAGAACTTTCCGTCCGCGCCCTGAACCAGACCGGCAACGGGCAATGAAC
>JANYBT010000029.1 GCA_025360645.1 Acidobacteriaceae bacterium
GCCACCAGCAGCCACGGATTCGGAGTGCGCAACACAATGGGGTAATAGATCGCCCACGCCACGCACCAGATCAGCAGAAACAGACCGATCGTGCCCAACGAACTCGCCGGGGGCTCCATCCGTCGGGCGGCGGCGCCGACGTAGATCTGCGCCCAATACCAGAAGCCAACAAACACCGTGACCAGCGCACTCCAGCGGAACCAGTTCAGCGCCGGCAGCGTCAGGTTCTGAAAAATCTTGGGCTTGCTGGCAGCGTCCACCGTCTTCATGAAGGGGACGTTGATGATGTTGAAGAAATACAGCAAGCCAATCCAGGTAATTCCAGCCAGCAAGTGGATCCAGCGCAGCAGGATGGCCAGGTTCTCGGTTCCGGTGTGCGTGGGCATGGACCAAACGGCAAAGGCAATCAGACTATTCATCGTCGTTCCTCCGGGGAAATGGGGTTCAGACTGAACGTGATCACGAAATGGCTACGCTCTCCGAGCCAGACAGGCGCGGTTTCTGTGCGCGAACTGAATGTCGCGCCATGCTTTCACCGCAGCCGGAAGATGTCAACCTGTCGCTCAAGCCCAGCGCCAGTTTGGCCAAGGCGGTTGGCGGTTGGCGGACGGCGCCATGCCGCCAAGAACGGGAAAATATGCGGTCAAGCGCGTTTACGATTGAAAACTCTATCGCAAACCCGTATCTTACTAGGGGCTGGAGGGATGCGCCCAAGATTCCAGCCAAAGCATCCGGGAAGAACGGCCCTGGCAGAGGCCGCTCCCCAATATGCAACTCACCCCAAATCAGGTTCTGCCGGGCGCAACATTCGTTCTTGCAGGTGGCTCCAAGGAGATCGGCACCATGGAAAGCAAGCCGACACAGAGTATTCAGGACTCGTTCCTCAACACGGCTCGAAAAGAACGCCACAACATCACCATCTACTTGATCAGCGGGGTCAAGCTCACGGGGCGCATCCGCTCATTTGACAAGTACTCCGTAGTGCTGGAAACCGGAAACCAGGAACAGCTGATCTTCAAGCACGCGATTTCAACCGTGGTCACCATTCGGGCGGCTCACATCCCGCACTTCGATGGGCGGCCCGCAGCGGCGCAGGTTACGCCCACTGCAGAGACGGCGGCAGAGGCCGGCGTCACCACCGAGGAATAGGCAATTCCCAGGGTGCATTCGAGTTCGCTCACGGGCAAAAAAACTGCCGGCAGTCGCACCGTCGAGGTGAGGCAGCCGGGAGGGGAACGTGCGTTTTTGGTAGGCGTCGAGTACAGCACGCGCCGCCGCCGCAGTCCGGGCGTCCCTGCCGGTGTGCAAGCTGCGCGCGATCAAGTGACCGCCACCCTTCCCCCCAGCGCTCCGGAATTTTCCGCCGAAGAGTCTCTTGACGAGTTGCGTTCGCTGGCCGCCAGCGCCGGTGCCATTGTGGTCGGCGAGTTTCTGCAGCACCGCGACCGCCCCGATCCCGCCACCTTGATTGGCAGCGGCAAGCTGGAAGAGATCGCCGGAGCGGCCGCCTCAGTCGACGCCGATCTGATTTTGTTTGACCACGATCTCACTGCATCCCAGCAACGCAACATCGAGCGGGAAATCAAGCGCCGCGTCATCGACCGCACCCAGCTCATTCTCGACATTTTCGCCAAACACGCCCGCACCCGGGAAGGCCAGTTGCAGGTGGAGTTGGCACAACTGGATTACATGCTGCCCCGTCTGGCCGGGCGCGGCATCGAAATGTCGCAGCTCGGCGGCGGCATCGGCACCCGCGGCCCCGGCGAAACCCAGATCGAGACCGACAAGCGGAAAATCTATCGCCGCATCCGGCAGGTTAAGAAGCAATTGGAGGATGTGCGGCGGATTCGCGCCCAACAGCGCCAGCGTCGGGAGTCTGTGCCTGTGGCCACCATCGCGCTGGTCGGTTATACCAACGCCGGCAAGTCCACGCTTTTCAACAAATTGACTCAAGCCAACGTGCTGGCCTCGCCGCGCATGTTTGCCACCCTCGATCCCACCATCCGTGCCGTGGAATTGCCCTCTCGCCGTATGGTGCTGCTCTCCGATACCGTGGGATTCATCCGCAATCTGCCCCACACCCTGGTCTCGGCGTTCCGGGCCACCCTCGAAGAAGTGCAACGCGCCGCGCTGGTGGTGCAGGTCTCGGACGCCAGCAGCCCCATTTCCGTGGAGCAAGACGCCCAAGTCGATCGCGTGCTCAAGGAATTGGAAGCCGACAACAAGCCCCGCCTACGAGTGATGAACAAGACCGACCTGCTGGAAACCCGGCAGCGGGAGGCGCTACGCGATGACGCCGAAACGGTTCATGTGTCGGCCACCAAGGGAACCGGCATCGGCACTCTGCTGGAGCGGATTGACCAGATGCTCGAAGAAGACCGCCCGGTGCGGATGACGCTCCGCGTCCCCCAGAAAGAAGGCAAAGCGCTGGCCCTGCTGGCGGCAAAATCGCGCGTGTTCTCCAGGGCTTACAAAGAAGGCTTGGTGGAAATGGAAGCGGACGTACCCGCTTCCGTGGCGAGAAGGGTGAAGCAGTGGAAGGTGGAGTAATTCAAGAATCTACCCGTTTTGAACAGTCGCTCGCCAGCATGTAAAGCTAAAATGGGCCGCCAGCCAAGAAGCGGTGACTGTTTCCTTGGCTATCGGCCCATTCGATCCTGAACTGGATCAATGGTGGTACCTTTATGTTAATCTTCTGAGCTGGAAAGTCAAGGAAAATTGCAGCTCAGATCGTCCCAAATTGGGCCAGTCAAGAACTCCCAAACTGGGCAATCAAATGGCTCCCTAATCCTCGCCAGCGCCTCGGCTCTGGTTGACAGCGCGGCCCTGGGGATGATATTTTCATTAATTTTCGGCCTTCTTTACTTCCGTTCTATCTGCTGATCCATGAATGAGACGCTCCATCAACTAGGCGGATTACTGCTCGGCGCGGTGCCCACGGTCATCCTGTTGGCGCTGTTGTTCGGACTCTACTCGGTCATCCTGCACAATCCCCTGGCCAAAGTGCTGGCGGAGAGGCATGGCCAAATTGAAGGCGCGGTCGAGCAGGCGCGGGCCGACGTCGCTCAGGCCGAAGCCAAGACCGCCGAGTACGAACTACGCATCCGGGAAGCGCGGCTCGCTGTATTCAAGAGCCAGGAGGCCCGCCGCCAGCAAGCCTTGCAAGCTCGCTCCACTGCGGTGGCAGCAGCTCGCAGCCAAGCTCAACGCCAGGTGAAAGAGGCGCGTGCCGTGCTGGACCAGGAAAAAGTGTCCGCTCAAGACGGCCTGCAACAAGAAGTTTCCAAACTGGCCACCTCCATCATCGAGTCTGTGCTGCGACCGGCTGCTCCGACCCAGGCGGGAGGCGCACGGTGAAGTCGTTGCGGCGCGCAGTTCCCTCGTTCTTTCTGCTGGCGAGTTTCTCAATCTTGTTGGTCACACCTCGCCCAACTTTTGCCCAAGACAATGCTGCGCAGTCCCCAGCCTCAGCCTCGACAGCCGACCAGCCCGGCACTTCGGGAAAAAGTGCCGAAGCGACCTCAGAAGCCACTGCAAAACCAGCCGCCGCTGAAGCAGAGGCCCAGGACGAAACTGCGAAATTCAAACATTCTGCCGCGGTGAAGTTCTTGTCTCGCGTAACCGGACTATCGCTGGACGCTGCGTACTGGCTGGCCGTACTGATCAATTTCGCGATTGTCGCTGGAGCGATTGGCTGGGCGCTGCGCAAGCAGTTGCCGGGCGCCTTCCGCGACCGCACCGAGGGAATTCAGAAAGCCATGCAGGAAGCACGTCTCGCCAGCGAAGAAGCGAATCGCAGGCTGGCGGACGTAGAAGCGCGTCTCGCAAAGTTGGGCGCCGAAATCAACCAGATGCAAGCCTCTGCCGAAAAAGACGCCCTCGCCGAAGAGGCGCGCATCGTGGCAGCTGCGGAAGACGATAAGCGCAAAATTGTGGATGCCGCCGGACAGGAAATTGCCGCCGCCGCCAAACAAGCGCAACGCGAATTGAAGGCGTTTGCCGCCAATCTGGCAGTGGACCTGGCCCAGAAACAGATTCACGTGGATGCCGCGACCGACCAGAACCTGGTGCGCGATTTTGCCGGACACCTCGCTCAAAGCGGGACTGGGGAGGAGAAAAACTAAACCATGGCCTCGGTCAGCAACACTTACGCGCGCGCGTTTGCGGACGTTGTGGGCACCAGTCGCCTCAACTCAGGCGAAATCCTGCAGCAATTGCGCGGCGTTGCGGGCATGATCGGCGAGAGCGCCGACCTGCGCCGAGTATTGGAAAATCCAGCTATCCCGGCCAGCCAGAAGCGCGGACTGCTGGATGCCATTGTGGCGCGGGAAAGCATTTCTCCCGCAGTGCGGAATTTCCTGGCTATCTTGATTGACCACCGCCGAGTGCATTTCTTGAATGACATCATCCGGCAATTCGAAACCGAAGTGAACCTGCGCATGGGTTTTGCCGAAGCTCAGGTGACCAGCGCGCGGGAGTTAAGCGCTGCGGAAAAGGCCGAACTGGAAGGCCGGATCTACCAGATGACCGGAAAATCCGTGAAGGCGACTTATGCCGGCGATGCTTCCCTGCTGGGCGGCGCGGTGGTAAGGATCGGCAGCACCATTTACGACGGTTCGGTGAAGGGACAGTTGGAGAAGATGCGGGAACGGCTGACCGGAAATTAGGTGCTACGGTGGCGTCCCCGACCAGTCCTTGAGAATTCGAAACATTTTTTTGAAAACGCGTGCGGCGGAAAGCTGAGAGCGGAATTATGGCGCAAATCAAAGCAAACGAAATCACGCAACTGATTCGCGAGCAGATCGCAAATTACGAAACCAAGATCGCCGTGGACGAAGTAGGTACGGTCATTGCGCTGGGCGACGGAATTGCCCGCATCTATGGCCTCGACAAAGTCATGGCGGGCGAACTGCTGGAGTTTCCGCATGGCGTGGCCGGCATCGCCATGAATCTGGAAGAAGATCAGGTAGGCGCGGTCGTGCTCGGCGAATACACGGAAATCAAAGAAGGCGACGAGGTCAAGCGCACTGGCCGCATCATGAGCGTCCCCGTCGGCGACGCCATGATCGGGCGCGTGGTGAATTCGCTCGGCCAGCCGATCGACGACAAGGGCCCCATTGCAACCGACCAATTCATCCCCCTGGAACGTCTGGCTCCGGGCGTCATTGACCGGCAACCGGTACGCGAACCGATGGCCACTGGACTGAAAGCCATCGACAGCATGATTCCCATCGGACGGGGCCAGCGCGAGTTGATCATCGGCGACCGCCAGACGGGGAAAACCGCGGTGGTGCTCGACACCATCATCAACAACAAGGGCAACAACCTGATCTGTATTTACAACGCCATTGGCCAGAAGCGGTCGTCCATTGCGCAGGTAGTGAAAATTCTGGAAGACGCGGGCGCCATGGAATACACCATCGTGGTGGCGGCATCGGCCTCCGAGCCCGCCCCCATGCAGTACATTTCGCCCTATGCGGCATGCGCCATGGGCGAATACTTCCGCGACACCAAGCGGCACGCACTGGTGATTTACGACGATCTCTCCAAGCACGCGGCCTCCTACCGCGAAATTTCGCTGCTGTTGCGGCGGCCCCCGGGACGCGAGGCCTATCCCGGCGACGTGTTCTATCTTCACTCGCGCTTGCTGGAGCGCGCCTCCAAGGTCAGCGACAAGTTGGGCGGCGGCTCGCTCACCGCGCTGCCGGTGATTGAAACCCAGGCGGGCGACGTCTCGGCGTACATCCCAACCAACGTGATTTCCATTACCGACGGTCAAATTTATCTGGAAACCGACTTATTCAACCAGGGCGTCCGGCCGGCGGTGAACGTCGGACTTTCGGTGAGCCGGGTTGGCGGCAGCGCGCAGATCAAGGCCATGCGGCAGGTCGCGGGCAGCCTGAAGCTGGAGCTCGCGCAGTTCCGCGAACTGGCGGCGTTTGCGGGCTTCGGAAGCGATCTGGACAAGGCCACGCAGTCCCAGTTGAATCGCGGTCAGCGACTGGTGGAAATCTTGAAGCAGGGTCAGTTCTCGCCCTTGCCCTTCTCCAAGCAAATTTTGATCATTTTCGCCGGAACCAGCGGCGCACTCGACGATCTGGCAGTCTCGAAAGTCCGCGAGTTTGAACTGGGCCTTTACCAGTACGCCGACACCGCAGGCACTCAAATTCTCAGCACCATCATGGAGAAAAAGATTCTCGATGACGATTTGAAGGCGCAGATGTCCAAATTGATCAAGGAATTCAAAGAGCAGTTCGTGGCGCAGCAAGCGAAATAGCAAAACCGCATGGCAAACATTCTCGATATTCGACGTCGCATCCGCAGCGTGACCAACACGCGGCAGATCACCAAGGCCATGAAAATGGTCTCGGCGGCGAAGTTGCGCCGCGCCCAGGAGCGGGCTCTGGCAGCGCGTCCCTATGCGCAGATGTTGACCAATGTGCTCAAGTCCCTGGTCTCGCGCGCGGAAATCTACGATCCCGAGACCGGCGAGCCCCGGCATCCCCTGCTGGCCAAACGTGACGAGCGCAACATCCTGCTGATCGTGGTCACCGGCGACAAGGGGTTGGCGGGCGCCTTCAATTCGAACATCTTGAAAGCGGCGATGCAGTTCCTGGCCGTGAAGGCAGGAAAGAACATAGAGATCGAGGCCATTGGCCGCAGGGGACGCGATTTTCTCGGCCGACGGTTCGCTGCGGCCGCGCCTCGGACGGCGGATTCACAAGCGCCTGCCGCCACCAGCGTGATTCACGAGCAGGTGGGCGTATTGGGCAAGTTGGACTACTCCTTGGCCGGCGGAACGGCTGAACGCGTCATCCAGCGTTACGCCGCCGGCGACATCGATGCGGTTTACTTGCTCTACAACGAATTCAAGTCGGTGATTGCGCAACGCCTCATCGTGGAGCAACTGCTGCCCATCTCCGAAATCGGCGTGGTGGACGTGCAACAGGCCACCGAATTGACCCAGAAAGAAAGAAAGCGGGCCCAGGAAGCAGCCAAAAAGGCGGGGGTTGGCATGCGTCCTCCGGATACCCACGACATGGACGAAGCCGCCGCGCATTTTGCCACCGCCGAAGTGGACTACATCTACGAGCAGCCCGCCGACGAGTTGTTCAGTTCCCTGCTGCCGAAGTATGTGGGGATTCAGATCTTCCATGCGCTGCAGGAGTCGGTGGCGGCCGAACATGCCGCCCGCATGACCGCGATGGAAGCCGCTACCAGCAACGCGACCGACATGATTGATTCGCTCACCCTGGTGATGAACCGCGCCAGGCAGGCCAAGATCACCAAAGAGATCATCGAGATTGTCAGTGGGGCGGCGGCCGCCCAGTAAAAGCAGTCGTTTTAGGTTTCCAGTTTCTGGAGATTCAGGGTCGCTGCAAGCACTCAACCCCTGACCTCGAATCTGGGAACTTGCAACTCGAAAATGAGAACTACTTATGGCACAGAATATTGGACACGTAATTCAGATCGCAGGTCCTGCCGTGGACGTGCAGTTTTCCCAGGGGCAGTTGCCCCCGATTTTTCAAGCCTTGCGCGTGGTCAGCGAAGGCTTCCAGGTACCCACGCCCATTAACGTGACCCTGGAAGTCCAGCAGCATTTGGGCGAAGGCCGAGTGCGCTGCGTCGCCATGAAGCCCACCGACGGCATGGTGCGGGGCATGCAGGCGCTCGATCTCGGCGGGCCCATCTCGGTGCCGGTGGGCAAGGGCACACTGGGCCGCGTCATGAACGTGCTCGGCGAACCGGTGGACGAACTGGGTCCCATCGAGCACACCATGACCTCTCCCATTCATCGTCTGGCTCCGGCTTTCGACGAACAATCCACCACCGCCGAGATGTTTGAGACCGGTGTGAAAGTCGTGGACTTGATCCAGCCCTTCCTGAAGGGCGGCAAGATTGGCTTGTTCGGTGGCGCCGGCGTGGGCAAGACCGTCGTCATCATGGAGTTGATCAACAACGTCGCCAAGCAGCATGGCGGCTACTCGGTGTTTGCGGGAGTCGGCGAACGCACCCGTGAAGGCAACGACTTGTGGCTGGAAATGAGCGAGTCGGGCGTCATCAAGCCGGGCGATCCCACAAAATCAAAAGCCGCGCTCATCTATGGCCAGATGACAGAGCCTCCCGGAGCACGTTTGCGGGTGGCGCTGTCCGCCCTGACCGTCGCGGAATACTTTCGCGACGTCGAAGGCTCCGACACCCTGCTCTTCATCGACAACATTTTCCGTTTCACCCAGGCGGGATCGGAAGTCTCGGCGTTGCTCGGCCGCATGCCGAGCGCGGTTGGCTATCAGCCGAACCTGGCCACCGAAATGGGCGAACTGCAGGAGCGCATTACTTCCACCAAGAAAGGTTCGGTCACCTCCGTCCAGGCCATTTACGTCCCAGCGGACGATTTGACCGATCCGGCGCCGGCAACCACCTTCGCTCACCTTGACGCTACCACCGTGCTTTCCCGCGCCTTGACTGAGATCGGTATCTATCCGGCGGTCGATCCCCTGGCTTCCACTTCGCGCATTCTGGATCCACGCATCGTGGGCCAGGACCATTACGACGTTGCGCAAATGGTGAAGAAGACGCTTCAGACCTACAAAGACTTGCAAGACATCATCGCCATTCTAGGCATCGACGAGTTGAGCGAAGACCAGAAGGTGGCGGTGGCGCGCGCCCGCAAAATCCAGAAGTTCCTGTCGCAGCCCTTCTTCGTGGCCGAACAGTTTACCGGCACTCCAGGGCGCTACGTGAAGATTGCCGACACCGTGAAGGGCTTCCGCGGTATCGTCGAAGGCAAGTATGACGACATCCCCGAGCAGGCTTTCTACATGAAGGGCACCATGGATGAAGTGCTGGAGTCGGCGGAGAAGATGAAGCAAACGGCGTAACAGACAGTTCGCTTTCGGTTCGAGCGGATGCACTGCGGGGCCTGATATGGCAGATACTTTTCAACTCGAAATCGTCACGCCGGAAAAAACGGTGGTGAAAGACCTGGCCGAGGAAGCGCAGATCCCGGGCAAGAACGGGTATCTCGGCATTCTTCCCGGACATGCGCCGCTGATCACCGAACTGGCCATCGGCGAAATCACCTACCGGATGGGCGGGCTCACCCACCATCTCGCGGTGGCGTGGGGCTTTGCCGAAGTTCTGCCTGACAAAGTCACGATTCTGGCTGAAACTGCGGAGCGGGCCGACGAGATTGATGTGGACCGCGCCCAGAAAGCCAAAGGGCGCGCTGAGAAATTCTTGAACAGCGTCGATCCCGCGGTCGATTACAATCGCGCCGAAGCCGCGCTCGACCGCGCCGACACTCGCTTGGAAGTCGCCACCCAGGAACCGCCAAAGAAGCAGTAGCTCGCACGCCGGCGCCGCAATAACTCGCACGCCCCCGCCGCAATAAAAATATCCACCAAAAATGCCGCCGGAGATTCCGGCGGCATTGGACCTTGCCTGGTTCCCTCTAGTACCTCCCGCGGCCCCACACCGCCTGATAGCCGGCACGGTAGCCGTTGGAGTACTGGGCTTTATAGGCGCTCTTACTGCCGTTGTCGTTCCGGTAGCCGTGGTCGGCTTCGTCGTAACGGCCGCGCGGATTCGGATTGTACGGCTTGCGCTGCCCTAAGTCTTCCCGCGCCACTCCCGCCCCATCGTTGTAGCCGACGTTATAGGCATTGTTCTGGTTTCGGCCCCATCCGCCGCGATTGTCACCCTGGTCGCGGTCGCGATTGTTCTGATACCACGGTTGACCATAGCCAGCTTGCCCACCCTCTTCGTCGCCATCACGGTTCACATTGCGGTAACCCGTCTCAAACCCCGCACGGTAGCCTTGCTGGTAGCCAGAGGCAAACTCACCCCGCGATCCCATCCATCCCTGATAGCCCCGACTTGCCTCGCGCCAATCGGGAGTGCGGTAGTCGTAGGGATCGTTTTCATTGCCTTCGTGGCGGCCTTGGCTTACTCCGTCCCGATAGCCGCTGTTGTACCCATATTGGCGGGCCTGCCCAGAATTCCCGCGCTGTCCATATCCGCCAAAGTCGTCATCGTCGAAGGGCCGAGCCGCCGCAAACGCGCTGAGCCCCAATGCCACCGCCATCGTCACCGCTACCATTCCAACCGTACGCCGCATAGTTCCTCCTAAGGCCCGCGCTGGGCTCGCCGGTTGCCCTCCCCAGGGTCCCGACGTGCCCGCCGCGTGGCACTCTTTGCATCTGCGTCATGGGATGCCCCCGATTCGCCGCTACGCTGCCAGCCACTTGAAAAATATAGTTTGCCGCGAACCCGAAACTTTCTGCACCATCCCGTGTTATCGAGCGCCTTTTCCCTTTCTGTTACACTCTGGAGTTTCCTTCTTCAACTTTCTTTTGGCAGGAGCGGTCTCATGGAAATCAAGCGGGTCGGCGTAGTGGGTGCAGGCACCATGGGCAACGGCATCGCCCATGTCTTCGCCCGCAGCGGTTATGACGTGGTGCTGTGCGACATTGAGCAGCGTTTCCTGGACCGCGCGCTTGAGACCATCGGCAAAAACCTGGAACGCGAGGTCACCAAGAACAAGCTCACCCCCGAACACAAAGCTGCGGCCTTGCAACACATTCATCCTGTGCTGGAGCGGGCCCAACTGGCCGAGTGCGATTTTGTAGTGGAAGCAGCGACCGAGAAGTTCGAGATGAAAGCGGAGATCTTCCGCGAGCTCGACCGCGTGCTCCGACCTGAAGTGATTCTGGCTTCCAACACCTCCTCCATTTCCATCACCAGACTGGGGGCGCTGACCCAGCGCGCCGACCGCGTGATCGGCATGCACTTCTTCAATCCCGTCCCCATGATGAAGCTGGTGGAAGTGATCCGCGGCCTCGCCACTTCGCAGGACACCTACGACGCGGTGCGCGATCTCGCCCTCAAACTCGAAAAGACCCCGGTGGAAGTCAACGACGCGCCCGGCTTTGTGTCGAATCGCGTGCTGATGCCGCTGCTCAACGAAGCCATGTATGCGGTCATGGAGGGCGTCGCTACGCCGCAAGCCGTGGACGAAGTGTTTAAGCTGGGCATGGCCCATCCCATGGGGCCGCTCACCCTCGCTGACTTCATCGGTCTGGATGTCTGCCTCGACATTATGCGGGTGCTGCAAGATGGCCTGGGCGACCCCAAGTACCGGCCATGTCCGTTGCTGATCAAGATGGTGGATGCCGGCTGGCTGGGTCGCAAAAGCGGCCGCGGCTTCTACAAATACTGAGCTGCTATGACCCAGCTAACATGACCCACCCTGCTGATAGCGCCGTCAAGAAGAAATTCGACTTGCCGTTTTATTGCGCAGCCGCAGCCTTTGGTATTTTGGCCGGGTGGGTGGACGTGAAGCAGGGCGACCTGTTGTTCACGGCTCTGCTGGTGCTCGCGCCATGCATGGTTCTGGGAGCATTGCGACCGGAGCGGCCTTGGCGTTGGGTCGTGACCTTGGGAGTATGCCTGCCGCTGGTCGAACTCCTGGCTTACGTCTTCCTCGCTCAAAAGCCCTATCGCGCCCAGATTTACGAATCGTTTCTCGCCTTCCTCCCCGGCATTGCAGGCGCTTACGGAGGCTCGCTCGGCCGCGGCGTCTTAAATAATCTGGGCTTCGCCAAGCCGTAAGCAACGACCAGGCCGCTAGCCTCCGAAGTTGAAGCCCCATCCCTCACCCTAAAAGTAACTCCCTTTCCACAGGCGTTTCAGGTATGCTCCGGTTTGATGGGAGTTTCCGTCACAATCCTGGCCAGCGGCAGCGGCGGCAACAGCGCCGTGATCGCCAGCGCCACCACCCGGGTGCTGGTGGATGTCGGCTTGTCTTGCCGCGAAATCATCCGCCGCCTCACCGCTCTCGGCCAGGACCCTCGCTCCCTGTCTGCCATCCTCATCACCCACGAGCACTCCGACCACATCGCCGGACTCCGCGTGCTGGCCAAAAAACTTCAAATCCCCGTGTTCATGACCGGCGCAACCCATACCGTCTGGGCCAGGGCGATCCAGGACGAACGCGGCGAAGCGCCGCAATTGGAACAATTGGAACTCTTCTCCGCCGGCAAGAACTTTCAGGTGGGCGACATTGCAATCACCCCTTTCACTATTCCCCACGACGCCGCGGACCCCGTCGGCTTCACCTTCACGCTCGCGGGCGTGAAGATCGGCATCGCCACCGACCTCGGCTACATCCCGGGAAGTGTTCGCCACCACTTGCGCGGCTGCGACGTCCTGCTGGTGGAATCCAACCACGACCTCGAGATGCTGCGCGGCGGCGCCTACCCGTGGAGTGTGAAGCAGCGGGTCATGAGCCGGGTCGGTCACTTGTCCAACGATGCTCTCGCTGAATTCTTCACCAGCGACTATGATGGCTGTGCGGCCTATGTGGTGCTGGCGCATCTCTCAGCGCAGAACAACCATCCTGAGATTGCGTTGGCTGCCGCCGAGAAAGCGCTCAGCGGGCGGCGGACCCTGCTCCGGAACCGTGTCCTGCTGGCCAAACAGTCGGAGAGCCTGCAACCGATCTGGCTGTAACAGCCTATGAGTCAGTGCATCGATCCCCTGGTGGGAAAAATTCTGGCCGGATGGCGCTACGACATCTCGGGGCTGGCCCCGGAGATGAGTGGCGACTACGAACTCCATCTCGTCGCCTGTCAGCACTGTCGCAAGCGCCAGAAACTTCACCGCATCATTGACGTTTCCCTGATTGTGCTGGCCTCGGCTTCGGCGGCGGTGTTTCTGCTCGCCTTTGCGGTCATCCACCATCTCGGCCCGCGCCACGCCTTCTGGCTGGAGATCGCGGCCATGGCCGGTTTTTCGCTCTCCGCGCTGATCTGGTTGATTGTCGCCGTGGCCACTCCCGCTCCCATGACCATCGCCGATGTCGCTCTGCTGGGCGCGCGCACTTTGCATGACCGCCTGCCCGCAGAAATTCGCGACCGCCTGCCCGAAGAATTCCGCACCAGAATGTCCGGCTCGTGAAACACGCGTTGCGAGCCTTTGCCTTAGAATGGCTGGGTCGTGAAACCCGCAGCGCGAGCCTTTGCCTTGTTTGCTCCCGGCAGGTTCAGCTCGATTTCATGCAGCTCACAGGTGGCCGCTCAGCCTACTTGATGTGACAGGTGGCCAGACCGCGTTTCTCCAGATACTGCTGGTGGTAATCCTCCGCCGCGTAGAACTCGGGGGCCGCGACGATCTGAGTCGCGATAGGCTTGCTGAAGCGGCCGGATTTTCCGAGCTCCTCTTTCGCCGCCTTGGCCGCCGCTTCCTGCTCCGGCGAGTGGAAGAAAATCGCCGACCGATATTGCTTCCCCCAGTCCGGACCTTGCCGATTGATCTGGGTCGGGTCGTGGTTTTCCCAAAAGACGTTGAGTAGTTGTTCATAGGAAACCTTGGCGGGATCGTACTCCACCTCGACCGCCTCGGCGTGCCCCGTCGTATCCGTGCAGACCTGCTGGTAGGTGGGATTTTCCATTTGGCCGCCAATGTAGCCCACCCGTGTCGACATCACGCCAGGAATCTGGCGGAACGTCGCCTCGACTCCCCAAAAACATCCCGCCGCAAATGTTGCCTTCGCCATAAGTTTAAAATCCTCGTCGCGAAACTCTCAAACCCTCGTCGCGAAAATCCTAGTCCCGAAAAACTTCGATCCCCGTCGAAAACTCTCAAACCCTCGTCGAGAAAAATAGAACTGACGCGACCGCCCGTCCCCACAGCCGAGACCCCGCGGCCGAGACCCCGTCCACAATCGAGGCGCCCCGGAGGGGCCCCCGTTAGTAGCCCAGCGCTTCAGCGCTGGGTATGCCGTCAATGATGATGAAAAGTCCCGGAGGGACGGCCGAATCCACCCGCCCCGCGCCCCACGGACCGAATCACCTTCGGAAACACCAATTTAGATGCGGCAGCGCCGGATTGGTTCCGGGCGCCCGTATCAATTGGCCCCAAGCTCGCGCATGTGCATCACAATCTGCCAGCGCCGGTTTTCCGGCAGCTTGCTGAACGAGGGCATGCCCCGGTCGGGATTGCCGTTGGTGATTTTCCAGAACAGAGCACCGTCGCTTTGCGCTTGCACCATCGGCAACTGCAGGTCTGCCGCTTTCTTCAGGCCGCTTCCCTCATCGCCATGGCACTGGGCGCACTCCCGCTGAAAAAGCTTCTTGCCGCCAGCGGCCGCTTGCGGCTTGCCGGCCAGCGGATTGCGTTTGGCCGCCGCCTCCGCCGGAGCTTTCCAGTTGGGATCCTGCTGGTATCCCGCGCTCTCCGCCAGTAGACACAGAGTTGCACTTAGGAGAATGATCGCCGTCAACCTTGCGGTCTTCAATGCTTGCCTCCTAGCCATTGGGCGACTTGAGTTCCGAAACCGCGGATTTCGTAGCTGTAACCGAATCGCAGCAGCACCGGATTGCTGAGTTGGGTGAGCCCGAATCCGGGCGAGAACTTGAGCGTGGAGTTACTGCTCACCTGCCATGCCACCACCGGCGCGAGATAATGCGCGGTCTGGCTGAATCCAAAGCCATTGGTGCCACCCAAACCGCCGTACACCTCCACCCCTGCGCTGAAATTCTCGCGACACCACCTGCACGCACCGCCCGACGCCAGCGTGCCCAGTGGCCGCGACACTCCTGCCGCATATCCAAATTCAAAACCCTCCGCGGCAGACAGATTCTTCTCGACGATGAAATTCCCTGCCAGGTTCCAGTCATGAATATCGCTTGAAAGGATGAGCTTCGTCTCGATCTCATGGGCAGGCACTTTGCTCAGCACCGCGTTCGATTCCCTCCTCGGATGGGCGTTGCCGACGATTTCCTTCCCAATTCGAGTCGCTTCATTCAGTCCTTCGTATTCGAAGTAGAGAATCGGGTTGATCCAGTGTTCGCGTTTGAGCGGACGGAAGCGGTTCTCCAGTCGCCAGCCGGTGAACACACCGGAATCGCCCGCGGTCGCTTGACCCTCCAGGTAAAGCTCGCCGGTCCAGCGGGCCGTCACCCCGTATTCAACCTCGATATAAGGCGCGAAGTAAAAGCTGCCGGAGCGCGGAGCGCCCAGCGTGCCGGAGGCTTCGATCTCCAGATTGCCGGGCTCTTCCAGATGATGGTCGTAAGTCACCACATAGGGAGATTCCTGGGCTGACAATCCCGAGGCGGTCCAGAGTAGACACAAGGCGAAGGCTAGACCATTTTTCATGGACGAGTTCTCCTAGTTGCAATCCTTATTGCAACTGGGTTGCATTATTAACTCAACAGTATAGGCGCAGCCGGGTCCAGCTTCAATCGGAGAACGCATTTTGTGTTGCAACCCAGTTGCAACTAAATGCAACACCCCGCTTCGCATGCAATCCCGATGGGGGCTGCTTCCGGCTCTAGGCCGAGCGGCAGCCTTTGCAGTAGCCGCCCACTTCCAGTCGCGTCACCGCGATGTGGAAGTGGCAATCCCGCTCGATTTGCCCCTTGAGCCGATCGAAAAGGTCGCTTTCAAATTCTGTGATCTTGCCGCAGCGCAGGCAGGCCATGTGCACGTGGTCGCGCTGGGGACGCCGCTCATAATAGTGCTTTTCGCCTTGCAAGTGCATAAGATCGAGTTCATCGATCAGGCCGTGCCGCTTCAGCAGTCCGAGCGTGCGATACACGGTGACGCGGTCAATGCGGGCATCTAGTTTGCGGGCCTTGCGCAGGATCTGGCTGGCGTCCAGGTGGGTCTTGGCGGTCTCCACCACGCTGAGAATGGTACGGCGCTGGCGGGTCATGCGCAGCCCGCGCGACATCAGTTCCGCCTGCAGATGCCCCGGTACCTCGGTTTCAGGAAAAGGCATGAGAACCTCTGAAGTACGATTTGAAACTGGGCACTTCCTCCAACCGCGCTTACCCCTTCATCTTTTCTTTCACGCTGTGCGCGAGCCTTTCGATTTCTTCCGCCTTCTTGATCACATCCAGCGACAACACGTGTTCGTTGGTCTTGTCCACATACGCTTTCAGTTCCGTCGCCAACTGGAACAGCTTGTCGGAGTCTCGTTTCAGCGTCGCCTCGCGCTCTTGATTGGCATGTTTCGCCATATCCCGCTCCAATTTGACTCGCGCCGGATCTTTTCCCGACCCCTCGCCGGACAAACTCCGGTCTTGTGACGGGTCGGAGGGAATGGGGCGGGTGGACTGGGCCGGCGCAATGCCCGGCAGCAACATCGCAACCAGAAGCAGTTGTACGGGCAGGCGCAAAATAAAGTCGGTCAGGCGGAAGTGGGCCATGCAGAGATTATAAAGTGCTCCGGGCGAACACCCAGAGCACCCTTGCTACAGCGAGCTCATATTCGACAAAAACTCGCTATTCGATTTTGTCTTGGACAGCTTGTCGATCAGCAGTTCCATGGCTTCCACGGGAGACAGCGGGTTCAGCACCTTGCGCAGCACCCAGATGCGATGCAAGTCTTCCTTGGGAATCAGCAACTCTTCTTTACGCGTACCCGAGCGTTGAATGTCAATCGCCGGGAACACGCGCTTATCCACCAGCTTGCGTTCCAGAATGATTTCCGAGTTGCCCGTGCCCTTGAACTCTTCAAAGATCACGTCGTCCATGCGCGATCCGGTATCAATCAGCGCCGTCGCAATAATGGTCAGCGAGCCGCCTTCTTCAATGTTGCGGGCCGAGCCAAAAAACCGTTTGGGACGCTGCAACGCGTTGGAATCCACGCCGCCTGAAAGCACCTTGCCGGAGGGCGGAACGATGGTGTTATATGCGCGAGCCAACCGCGTGATCGAATCCAGCAGAATCACCACATCGCGCTTGTGCTCCACCAGCCGCTTGGCTTTCTCAATCACCATCTCGGCGACTTGCACGTGCCGCGCTGCCGGTTCATCGAACGTGGACGAAATCACTTCGCCCTTCACCGAGCGCTGCATGTCCGTCACTTCTTCCGGACGCTCGTCAATCAGCAGCACCATCAACACCACTTCCGGATGGTTGGTGGTAATCGAATTCGCCACATTCTGCAGCAGCATGGTTTTGCCGGCTCGAGGCGGCGACACGATCAGTCCGCGTTGTCCCTTGCCCAGCGGAGTGAGCAGGTCCATCACCCGGGCGCTGGCGTTCTCCCGCGTAGTTTCCAGCTTCAGCCGCTCTTGCGGATACAGCGGGGTCAGGTTGTCGAACAGAATCTTGTTGCGGGCTTCGTCGGGCGACTCAAAGTTCACCGCTTCAATCTTCACCAGCGCGAAATACTTCTCGCCTTCATGCGGCGGACGCACCTGGCCGCTGATGGTGTCGCCGGTCTTCAGGTCGAACTTGCGGATTTGCGACGGTGAAACGTAAATGTCATCCGGGCCGGGAAGGTAGTTGTAGTCGGGCGAGCGCAGAAAACCATAGCCGTCGGGCAGGATTTCCAGCACTCCTTCCGCGAAAATGTGCCCTTCTTTTTCGCTCTGGGCCTGCAGGATCTTGAAGATCAGGTCTTGCTTGCGCAGTCCGCTGGCGCCGGGCAGCTCCAGGGTGCGCGCAATCTTGGTCAGTTCGGTAATATTTTTTTCTTTGAGTTCAGCGATGGTCATAGTCACCTGGGGATGGATTTAAAGGAGGGTCTCACGCGAAGGAAGGAGGCTCGCCGTGCGGGGACGCGACGGGGCTGCTAGGCAGCCCGTCGTTGTGCCTCTGCAAAATTCTCGGGTTCGCTCAAAATATCCTGCCGTTCGGAACCCGCAATGCGGTCGAACACTTCGTTCATGGTTTCCTGAATCCGTGTGTTCGGCTTGTGAAATTTCCGCGTCGCTTTCGACGCGAGTTGGCACAGCGTGTATCGGTTGCGCAGAGTTTGCAAAGCGTCAAAAACGCGATCAGAACGCATAAGATGTTCTCCGTTACTCAGGAAGTTGGCCCATTTAACTCGCGTCCAGCCACGCAGGCGGGTCAGCCTGGGTCGGCCTGCTACGAATACCACTCGCTTGGACGGGTAATCTACGAATAATTCCGAAACCCACTTATCTGATGCCCGACCACCGCGCTAAGTTGCTCATTTCTGCGGACGTAACCAGCTTTTGAACGCGACAAAGAGCCAAGTAACAAGCAGAAAAGTGTCACTGGACGACGAACCGGCGGGCCTTCAGGCAACACCCGAGTATATTCAGATGCCCAGGACCCTGTCAAGCAATTATTTCACAGCGTACCGCTCCCGCCATCCCCAGCCGAATCTGAGCTAAGCCAATTGTTCTCCTGGCCTTACGCCCAATACGTCCGATCCAGGGTGCGGTATTGAATGGCCTCGGCAATGTGTTTTGGCTGAATCGCCTCCCCGCCTTCCAGGTCAGCGATGGTTCGGGAAACTTTCAGAATCCGATCGTAAGCGCGGGCGCTCAGACCCTGCTGCGTCATCGCCCGCTCTAGCAACCGCTCGCAATCGGGCGAGAGTTGGCAAAACTTGTTCATCTGGCGCGGCGCCATCTGCGCGTTGCAATAGATTTTGTCCTGCTTCTCCTGGAAGCGCTGGGTTTGGATCTGGCGGGCCCTCATCACCCGCTCCCGAATTACCGCCGAACTTTCCGGCTCCAGGCCCCCGCGCATCTCTTTGTAGTTCACTGCCGGAACATCAATGTGGATGTCCACGCGGTCCAGCAGCGGCCCGGATATCTTGGAAATGTAGCGCTGGATCAGGGGCGGGGTGCAGCGGCATTCCCGGGTGCGGTCGTTATGGAACCCGCAGGGACACGGATTCATCGCCGCCGCCAGCATGAAGCGCGCCGGAAAAGTCAGCGACATCGCCGCACGGGCAATGCACACGGTTCCATCCTCCAGCGGTTGCCGCATCACTTCCAACACACTGCGCGGGAACTCCGGCAGTTCGTCCAGAAACAACATGCCGTTGTGGGCCAGCGAGACTTCGCCGGGCCGGGGAATCATGCCGCCGCCAATCAGGCCCGCATCGGAAATCGTGTGGTGTGGCGAGCGGAACGGCCGCGTCCCCACCAGCCCCACGCCGGGATCGAGCACTCCCGCCACGCTGTGGATCTTGGTGGTCTCCAGCGCTTCTTCAAACGACAATGGCGGCAGAATGGTCGGCATGCGCTTGGCCAGCATCGTCTTGCCAGAGCCGGGCGGCCCAATCATCAGCAGGTTATGTCCGCCGGCGCAGGCCACTTCGATGGCGCGCTTGGCCGTGTGCTGGCCGCGAACGTCTTTAAAATCCACGCTAAAATGCGCCGCCTGGTCCAGCAGACTGGCGGTGTCCACCTTGAGCGGCGCGATCCCGTTCCCAGAGTTGATGTAGTGGATCACGTCCAGCAACGAGCGCACCGGAAACACGTCCACGCCGCTCACCATCGCTGCTTCCTTGGCGTTGACCTCGGGCACGATCAGGCGCTGCAGCTTCTTGGCGCGGGCCTCAATCGCTATGGGCAGCGCGCCACGCACCCCGCGAATGCCCCCGTCGAGCGAGAGTTCCCCCACGAAGACCGCATCGGCCAGCTCTTTCTTGTTCAGTCCACCGAACGCGCCCAGAATCCCCAGCGCCATCGGTAAATCGAAACCTGAGCCTTCCTTGCGAATGTCGGCCGGCGCCAGGTTGATGGTGATGTGGGTGAAGGGAATGTCGAAGCCACAGTTCTTCAAAGCCGCTCGCACCCGGTCGCGACTCTCCCGCACCGTTGCATCCGGCAAGCCGACGGTGTGGAAGCGGTCCTCCAGGAGCTTCATGCCGGAAACATCCACCTCGACTTCGATGATGCTCGCGTCCACTCCATACACTGCGGCGCTGAGAGTCTTGTACAGCATAGAAATTCAAAAGGCCTGCGGACACAGGCCGTAGCGTCGGGTGGGAGACCCAAGAGAAAGCCTACGCGGATGGGGACCCGCGCAGCGGTGATTGAGGTCACGCGCAAATGTGATAGGGCCGCCGCGCCCTGAACTCGCACGGCGCCCCCAGTCTTCTAGCGTTCCACGGCCATCGCAACCGCATTGCCTCCGCCCAGGCAAAGCGCGGCGATGCCACGATGCAAGTCGCGCCGAATCATTTCGTGAATCAGCGTCACCAGCACCCGCGCCCCGCTGGCGCCAATGGGATGTCCAATCGCCACCGCTCCTCCGTTGACGTTGACCTTGTTGGGATCGAGGCCGAGCTCGCGCATCACGCCCAGCGCCTGCACCGAAAAAGCTTCGTTCAGCTCATACAGCTCCACATCTTCATTCTTCCAGCCAGTCTTCTCCCAGAGGGTGCGGACCGCTCCCACCGGGGCCATCATCACCCACTTGGGTTCGACCCCCGCCGTAGCTTGCGCAACAATGCGCACCAAAACAGCGGCGCCCAGTTCTTTCGCCCGCGACGTGCTGGTCACCACCACCGCCGCCGCGCCGTCATTCACCCCGGGAGCGTTGCCCGCAGTCACGGTGCCGTCTTTCTTGAACGCAGGCTTCAGCGCTCGCAGCGCCTCAATCGTCGTGTCTTTCCGCGGCGACTCGTCATTCGCAAAGAACGTCGTCGGCTGCCCTTTCTTCCTGGCGGGAATTTCCACCGGCACAATCTCCGCCTGAAAGCGGCCCGCTTCTATCGCCGCCACCGCCTTGCGATGCGATGCGACTGCAAACTCGTCCTGCTCTTCGCGCGTGATGCCATATTTCTCGGCCACATTCTCGCCGGTGACGCCCATGTGGTAGTCGTTGTAAATGTCCCACAGTCCGTCGTGCACCATCGAGTCCACCACTTTGCCGTCGCCCAGGCGATATCCCTTGCGCGCTTGCGGCAGCAGGTAAGGTGCGTTGGTCATGGATTCCATGCCGCCCGCCACCACCATCGAACTGTTGCCGGTCTGCACCGCCTGCGCCGCGAGTGCGACCGCTTTCAATCCTGAGCCGCAAACTTTGTTGATGGTCAGAGCGCCCACTGCGTTGGCGAGTCCGCCGAACAACGCCGCCTGACGCGCGGGATTTTGTCCTAGGCCTGCCGGCAAAACGTTCCCCATGATGCATTCGTCCACCAGTGCGGCATCGATGTGGGCGCGCTTCACCGCTTCGCGCACCGCGATCGCGCCGAGCTGCGTAGCACTGAAATCGGACAGACTGCCTTGAAATTTTCCTACCGGAGTGCGGCAACCGGAAATAATAACTACGTCCTCGAAAGCGGCCATCAGTGAGCTCCTGAATAAATTAGCGACTAACCATTATAGATGTGCAACGCCGGCAAGTGTGCGCAAAGCCGCATGTTTACGCTGCGCAATCGAATCGTGCTGCGCCGAGACGCTGCGGACATTTCGAAAGTCGGCGAACCAAATCTTTTCTGACGGAGCGAATCCGCTGTTCACCGGAATGGGGAGGCGCTCAAAAACACACTAGCAACGTCATTTTTCTCTTGACTTCATTTTTCAATAACTCTATATATTCAATTAGTTGCAACAATGCATCGTTGCGAATTTCCATGAAGAATGGAAGGGAGAATAGTTCACATGGCAACCAAGAAAAAAGCTGCAAAAAAAGCCGCCAAGAAGAAACACTAACTTGCGGTTCGGCAAAGTTGAAACCGGGGGACGCCAAAAGCGTCCCCTAATTTTTTGGCAGACGCTTTCTCTACTATTGCGCTGCCGCCGGGAAACTGAACCGGCCGACCCTCCAGGGAAACCGCCGCTGCAATCGGGCAACCACGCTGAGCTAGTTCGCAGCTAGAGACTTGCGGTTGTCTGGCAATCGCGTTTCCGTCTTCGGACACAAGTTGCGATAGGAACAGTAGCCGCAATGGTTCCCGGGCTTGGCCTCGAAGTTCCCCGCCGCAATCTGCTCCGCCGTCTCTTTCACCATCTCCGCCGCCTTTTTCAAGTCCGCCGGCGACCGCGTGGAAGTCACTATGCTGTTATCTGCGATGTTGTGAAGCTGCAAGCCGCTGACCTGGTAACCCCATTTCACCTGTGCCGCCAGCGCATAGAGCGAAAGCTGCAAGGCTTTGTCCGCCTGCTCCTGGTCCTTCGCTTTGCCGGTCTTGTAGTCCACAATGGTCACCGAGCCGTCGGAATTGCGGTCAATGCGGTCCACGCGCCCAGCCACCTGCACCCCTTCGACCTCGATCTGGAAAGATTCTTCGGTGTGCAGCACCGTCGCGGGAGGATGGCTGCGCAGTCCCTCCAGCACCGCACGAAGCTGCTCCTGTCCCTGCTTCTGGTACAGGTCCTGTTGATAGGAGTCTGACATGCCGGAATTTTCCAAGTCTTTCCGCAGGTCGTCCAGCAGTCGCTCGTCACTGATGTCCCGCCCCAGACGAATGGCGTCGAAATATGTCTTGAGCACGTGGTGGATGCTACCGCCAAACTGCATCGCTCCTGCCGGTTCCGAGGGAATGTTCAAGACTCTTTGCATCTTGTACTGCAACGGGCATCTTTGATAACTTTCGATGGCGCTCGCGCTCAGCCGCGGGTTCACCGGCACCGCAATCATGCTGCTCACCCAATCCGCCACCAGCGACCGGGCGTTGATCATCCGAGCCGGACCGTCGGCTCCGAACAATTCCTGTTGCGGCATAACGGGTGTACGAGATTGCACCACACCCGCCTTGGTGAGCTTGTCGACCATCTCGCGAATCATCCCCGTGGGAGTCTTATCTTTCTTCCCCACGCCCTCTTTGCCGGAAATCGATAGCGTGTCCTTCGCGCGAGTCATAGCGACATAAAAAAGTCGCCGCTCTTCCTGATTGTGGAGCTCCTTGTCGCTCAGCGCCCTCGGCTTGGCCGCCGAACCCAACGTTGCCGGAAATTCAAATAGGCTCTCCTTGTAGTTGGTGGGAAAAGAACCGGTGGCTGCCCGGAGGATGTACACATGGTCAAACTCCAGCCCCTTCGCGGCATGGGCTGACATCACTCGGACTCCATCCATCGTCGCCGTCGAAGCCGGGCAGACCGAGCCGCCCGCTTCCACGAAGTAGTCCATGTACTCGACAAACTCCCGGGGCGTACTGGTGCTGGTGATCGCCTTGTCTTCCCAATCCCAGGCGAACTGCAACAGCGCCTGCGCGGCGGGATGCCCCAGGTCCAGTTGAAACTCCCTGCCGACGATCTCCAAAGCCCGCGCGGCTTTCCCTCCCAAAGAATTCACTTGCGACCGCACCGATTGCAGTTTGTCGAGCAGCCGCGGGCCATTTGGGATTTTTTGGAGAATCGGATCTAGGCTGGTCAGGTCGCGCGCAGCCTTCATGGCCGATTGCAACTCTCCCGGATCAATGCCGAATTGCGGAAACGCGGCCACGCGAAACTGGCTGGCGCCGTCGCCGGGATTCACCAACGCCAGCAACGCCGCCCACAGATCGCGGACCTCGGGCGTGTCCAGCACGTTCATCCCCTCAATCGAAATCGGAATGTTGTTGGCGAGCAGTTCGTCCACCACCTCCAGGCGATTGGCATGGCTCCGGTACAGGATGGCAAACTGCTTCCAGACCGGGGGCTTGCGCAGCTTGCGACGCTCCAGGATGTTGGTCACCACGTCAAAGGCTTCCGTCTTCTTTTCTTTCCACCGCACCAACCCCACTGGCTCGGATTGCAGGCTCTCGCCCTTTTCTACCATCGCCTCTTCGCGGGCGGACTGCAAAGGCTCGCGCCGGTAGTTGAGGACGGTTTCAGGTCCCGGCTCGCTTGCGGCAAACAGCTGCGGATTCTGGTTGATGATGGCAAAGGCGCTGGCGAGGATCGGCGACAGCGACCTGCGGTTCTTGCCCAGCACGGTCAAGCCGCTATCCGGAAAGGCCTGCACGAACAGCCGGAACGCTTCGCTGGAGGCGCCGCGAAAATTGTAGATGGCCTGGTCGGGATCGCCCACCACGAACAGGTTGCGGGTTTTGGCGGCCAGCATTTTCAGGATCTCGATCTGCGCGAAGTTCACGTCCTGGAATTCATCCACCAGAATGTAGCGGGCGCGTTGTTGCTCGCGCGCCAGCAACTGGGCGTCGTCCCGCAGCAGGGCATACGCGCCGGTGATCATGTGTCCGAAGGTGCCCAGGTTCTCGGCGCGCAGCATATTCTCCACTGTCGAATACACCTGGGAGATTTCGCGGCAGCGGTCCAGCGCTTGCTCGGCAGAAATTTGTTCCTTCGCTTTGGCCACTCGGGGCGGCAGACACTCGCCCCGCTCCACCCGCTTCACGTACGCGGCATAATCTTCGGCGCTCACCAACTGATCCTGGCAGCGGCTGATGAACTCCAACAGGTCACACAGGAACTGGCCCACATTGGCGGCGCGGACAAAGTGTTTCAAATTCAGCTCGCGAATGCGACGGCGGAGAAAAACCCACAAGTCCTTCTCATCGAGCAGACTAAAGTTTTGGCCCGATTCCAGCAGCAGTCGCAGGCAGTAGCTGTGGAAGTTGAACGAGCCGGGCCTGAGCGACGGATTCTTCAACACTTCCTGCACCCGCTCGGTCATTTCGCCCGCCGCTTTCTCTCCGTAGGTCAGGGCCAGAATCTCATCGGGACGGGCGTAGCCATTTTCGATCAGGCGGGCGATACGGCGGGCCAGCACCGTGGTCTTGCCGGTGCCCGCCCCGGCGATCACCAGCATGGGACCATCAACATGGTCAATCGCCTTTTGCTGCTGGGGGTCGGGAATGAACTGGTCGGCAATCAAATGGTGCGGCTGCGAGGTGGGGCGCGACATCGAATGGAGGATAGCAGAGTGCGACTCCAGTCGTCCGGTGGTCAGATTAGAACCGAAACCGGGCAGGATAGTCCGTAACTCGTTGAAAATGTCTGTAACCTATTGAAAACTATGAGGTCGGCTTGCCGGCGGGGCTACGAATTGGGGGAAGTGGGCTGGCGCCCACGTCGAATACCGACCACAGCCATTGCGTAGAATGCCCCCCAGTGGCCACAGGAAGGCCGTGGCGAGGCTAGGCCACCCTCAGACTACCCAAAGGTCATCCCGAAGCCTTCCGCGCCCCAGGACCCCTCCCAGCAACAATATGTGCAATGTTTTGCACTGACAGAAATTTGTACAATATCTTCCTGTTTTCGTTTTGCATCCCGGCCCGCCAGATTTATGCCAGATTCGCCATTATGATGGCAGTGGCGACAATGGCTGCAGTTTCGGCCCGCAGGATGGTTGGGCCGAGGCTGACCGAACTCCAACCCGATTCGGAAAACAGGCTGAGTTCCTCGGGCGCCCACCCGCCTTCGGGACCCACCGCCAGAATGGTGTCCCGAACACTGAGGTCCGGAGCACTGATGTCCTGGCCAATGACGTCTTGGCGAATGAGTTGGCCGCGCACGAAATCCGCGAGAGCGACCTGGGTCTCTACTTCTGACAGCAGAATTCTAGACGGAGCCTGCAGCGCGGCGGCGTCCTTGACCGGGAGCGGCCCAGCGAACTCCGGCGGCGTGAGTCTGCGGCTCTGCTCCGACGCTTCGCGGGCAATGCGCTGCCAGCGCTCCAGCCGTTTGGGCGCGGAAGCGATCAGATGGGCGTCGGTGCGGCGGGCCATCACCGGAATGATTTTGGCAACTCCCAACTCGGTGCATTTTTCGATCGCCCATTCCATGCGGTCGTACTTGAAGATGGAGAGAGCGAGCGTGACCGGAGGGTTCGAGGGTTGCAGAATCTCCTCGCCTAGCTCGAATTCGACGCTGTCGGCGGCGAGCGAGACGATGGCGCCGCGGCGCAGCAGGCCATGGGCGGAAATGTCGAAGCTCTGCCCGATGCGAGCACGCAGCACGCGGGTAAGATGGGCGGCATGTTCCCCGAAGAGAAACGCCCGGTTGCCACTCACTGCATCGGCGATCCAGCGGCGGCGGGTCATTTTGTCTGGAGATTGAGTCTGAGATGGACGAACTGACTCTAGTTAAAAATATCTTTCACCTTGCCCAACAGCGAGCGGCGCTGCGGTTTGTTCTCGATGCGCAGCGTCTGTTCCAGTTCCTGCAGGAGTTCGCGCTGGCGCTTGTTCAGTTTGCCTGGGGTCTGCACCCGCACTTCGACATAGAGATCGCCCTTGCCGCGCCCGTTGAGCACCGGCACGCCGCGATTCTTGATGCGGAACTGGTGCCCCGATTGGGTGCCCTCTGGAATCTTCAACTGGTAGTCGCCCTCCAGAGTTCGCACCTGGATCTCGGTACCCAGCGTGGCTTGGGGAAACGAGAGAGGAACCACGCAAAACAGCTGGTTGCCTTCGCGCTCGAATACCGCGTGCTCTTTCACATGCAGCACAATGTAGAGGTCGCCCGCAGGTCCGCCAAACGCGCCTGCCTCGCCATAGCCGGAGAAGCGGATGCGGGTGCCATCTTCAACCCCGGCCGGCACCGTGGCGTCGATTTTTTTCTCGGCGACGATGCGGCCCTGACCGCGGCACTTGTCGCAGGGATCGGCGATCATGGTTCCTGTGCCCTGACAGGTGGAGCAAGTACGGCTGATGCTGAAAAATCCTTGTTGATAGCGCACTTGTCCGTGGCCTTCGCAAGTGCGGCAAGTGACGGGAGCCTTGCCCGGAGCGGCGCCGGTGCCGCGGCATTTGTCGCAAGTCTCATGGCGGCGGATTTTCACCTGCTTCTCGACTCCGAAGACCGCTTCCTCAAACTCCAGGGTCAAATCTTCGCGGAGGTCCGCGCCGCGTTGGGCGCGGCTGCGACGACGGCCGCCGCCGAACATATCTCCGAGGCCGAAGATCTCCCCGAAAATGTCGCCCAGATCGGTCATCCCACTGACATCGGCGCCGCCGCTGGAGCCACTCACGCCGGCATGTCCGAAGCGGTCGTACAAATGGCGCTTGTCGGCGTCGGCAAGCACGGCGTAGGCTTCGCTGGCTTCCTTAAATTTTTCTTCGGTGGAGGGGTCGTCGGGATTGCGGTCAGGATGGTACTGCAGCGCGAGCTTGCGATAGGAGCTCTTGATCTCCTGATCGCTGGCACTGCGGCTGACGCCGAGGACCTCGTAGTAATCGCGTTTTCCGTTGCTGGTCAGAATGGTAAATTTCCTTTTCTAGGGCAGGCCGCTAACCGGAGTTTCGGGCGACCCGCACCATGGCGGGACGAAGCAGGCGGTCTTTGAACTTGTAGCCGCGCTGCAACTCCTCCAGTACTTGATGATCTTCGGCCTGATTAGTTTCCACCATCTCAATGGCTTCGTGAAAACGCGGGTCGAAGGGCTGTCCGGTGGCCGCCAGGGGCTGCACTCCGATTTTCAGCAAGGCGTCCTGCAACTGCTTGTAGATGAGTTCGATGCCGCCACGGAATTCGGAAGGCTGCGCCGAAACTTGCAGGGCGCGCTCAAAGCTGTCGAGCACGGGCAACAGCACTTTGGCGGCGTCGGCGACGGCATAATCGCGAAACTCCACTTGCTCGCGGGCGGCGCGCTTGCGGGCATTGTCAAACTCAGCCTGCGAACGGGCCAGGCGGTCCACCAACTGGTCGCGCTCGGCCTTCAGCTTCTGCAATTCGGTTTCTTCGCCGGCAACGGCTGCGGGGCCGGAGGGCGCACTGGGCGACTCCGAGCCATCGGGCGGCGGCAGCTCGCGCTCCGCTTCGAGATCACGGGATTCCACTTCAATTTTTCCATTCTTCTTACTCATATCGTTTGCAACTCACTCGTGCAGCTCACTCGGATTCATTCAGAACTTGATCGAACAATCGCGCGATGTAGGAAACCGCGGTCATGGTGTGCTGGTAATCCATGCGGGTGGGGCCGATGACGGCGAGCGAACCCATGACTTCGCCGCCCACCCGGGCCGGGGCGCCGATCAAAACAAAGTTGCTCATCGAGGGCGAGGCTTCATTCAAACCAATCACCACGCGCACCGCCTCCTGCTTGGTGTTGAGGTAGGCGCCCAACAGCTTGACGACTTTTTCCTTCTCCTCAAGCGTGCGCAGCATTTCTTCCAGGCGCCGGCGGTCCTGCTCGCCGGCGACCAGGTTGGCGGCGCCTTCGACAAATACGGTTTGGGCGGCATCATCGGTGGCGAGGGCGCCCTGGGCGTAGAGTTTCTGGATGGAATCCATCAACCGGTTGTATTCGCTGCGCTCCGCTTCGACGCGGCGGGCAATTTCGGCGCGCACCGTATCCATGGTCCAGCCGCGAAAATTTTCATTGATAAAGTTGGCGGCAAGGTCAAGGTCTTTTTGCGAAATGTCGAGTCGAAGCAGCCGATCGCGCACCAATCCAGAGCGAGTGACGACCACGGCGAGCACTTTCTGGTCGGCCAGGCGCGAGAAGTACACGTGCTCCAAAGCGTTTTTGGGCCCGCGGGTGGCCACCGTGACCCCCACGTTGTGCGACAACAGCGACAGCACATGAGACGTCCGCTCCAGAAACTCCTGCACATCTTTGACGCCCGCCAAAGAACTCTGGATAAAGTTTTCGCTTTCCGGCGACAAGCGGGCGGTGCCGGTGAGCTGTTCGACATAGTAGCGGTAGGCTTCGGTGGTCGGCACCCGACCCGAGGAGGTGTGGGGCTGCTCCAGGAAGCCGGCGTCAGAGAGGTCAGCCATCACGTTGCGGATGGTGGCGGCACTGAGCCGTTCGCTGCTGGAACGAGCCAGGGTGCGAGAGCCGACAGGTTCGCCGGTGGCGATGAAGGTCTCGATGATGGCGGTCAGGATCTCGCGTCCCCGGCCGCCCGCGGGAGGCCGGGGGGCGGAGGTTTTCAAGTCCCTTCCAGTGGAGAAATCAACCATAGCCCAATGCTTTTAAAACCTTTCGATGCAACCATTTACAAAAACGATGCCGCGCCATTACCGCCATCATTCCAGGCCAGTGAGCCGAGCGTTGTCGCCGAGCGTTGCGAAGGTAGCGTGAAATCCAGAGCAAAACAGCGAACGCCTACCTGCATTCCTACTCTAGCAGCAGCGGTGGAGACGTGCTAGCCTAATCGGTCCCGAAGGTTATGCGGATTTTCCATAACAGCGACGGTCCCTTTTCGCGCGGTGGTTGGCCGGTGGCGGCTGGCGATGTGAGTGCTTGTCCGCGAGGCGGTTCGGAGGGCTGGGGGGCGCAGGCGTCGAACGGAATGGAACCTGCCAGCGGGTCGCAACTTTCTCCATCTGGCAGGGTTAGGACTGATGTGAGCAGTGCAAGCATGGGGCGCGGGCTGCTGTCGATCGGGATGCTTCCGTCTGGGTCACGGGAAACGCCGATCTCGGGTGGAACGCCTGCCGGGCTGAGCGACGCGGAAATTATGTTGCGGGCGAAAGCGGGCGACGATTCCGCTTTCTCCTATCTGGTCGAGAAATACCGTCGTCCGATGGTGGGATTTATGTATCGCACCTGTCGGAATGCGGCGGTGGCGGAAGAGTTGGCGCAGGAAGTTTTTCTGCGGGTGTACCGGTCGCGGGCCGGGTATGAAGCCAGCGCGAAGTTCACCACTTGGTTGTACCGGATCGCGACCAATCTGGCGGTGAACCATGCGCGAGATACGCGGCACGAGCGGCCGGAAAATACGGTCAGCATTGACGAGCCCGACGAAGACACCGGGTCCACGATGGATCTGGCGGACGGGACACTGACTGCGGAACAGGCGATTCTGCGACGGGAACGGATGCAAGCGATCCGGGACCGGGTGCAGGCCTTACCGGAGAAGCAACGCATGGCAGTGTTAATGCACAAGTATCAGCAGATGGACTATCGGCAGATTGCGCAGGTTTTGCATTTGAGTGAGTCAGCCACGAAGTCTCTGCTGTTCCGCGCGTATGAGACGCTGCGGGAACAGTTGAAGCAGTTTATTTAGTTGGAGGCGGAAAAGCGCCCGAGGACGTGAGTTATGAATTGCAAGCAAATTGAAGAATTTTTACCGGATCTGGCCAGCGGACTGGAAGCTGCGAGTCCCGCGGTAAACACTCACATTCAGGCATGTGACGGCTGCGCCGTGAAGCTGGCGGAAATGCACCAGACCATGGCACTGCTGGATGAGTGGCAGGCGCCCGAGCCCAGCCCGTATTTCAATACCCGGCTGGAAGCACGTTTGCGCGAAGAGATGCGGCGCCCGGCGTCGGGATGGATGCAATGGTTGCGGCGTCCGGTGCTGGCAGCGTCGTTGATGGCGCTGATGGTGGTGGGCGGCTCGCTGATTGGGAAGAACACGTTTCTCAAGTTGACTGGCTGGGGCACTCCCACAGTGCCGACAGTGGAAGCGCAGAAGATGGAGCCGGGAACGCCGGTGGGAGACTTGCAGGCGCTCGACAAGAACCATGAACTCTATGCGGATTTCGATGTGCTGGATGAGTTGCAGGTGCAGAGCGAAGTGAGAGCGAACCCGTAGTAGGTCGCGAGAGTAGTGGGTCGCGAGGATTGAGCTGGAAGGCGTAAGCTAACCGGCCAGATGGCGCCGAGTTGTTTGGCGTGGTTTCAGGAACGGTGGGATGATGCGCAGAAAGACATGGACGATTGCGGTGGCGGCGTGCCTGGCGATGGCACTGCCGAGTCTGGCGCAGAATCCACAGCGGGAAGAGCAACAACAGCAACGCGAAGAACGGCAACGCGAGCAGCGGCAACGGCAGCAGCATAACCAGCAGCAGCGCAATCCGCAGGCTGGCGAGAGGCAACAGATTCAGCAGCGGCACGTGGGCGACTGGCTGCGCCGCTACAAGGATCTGCCTCCTCAAGAGCAGTTGAAGGCACTGGAAACCGATCCGCAGTTTCGCACTCTGGCGCCGCAGCGGCAGCAGCAACTGCGCGAGCGACTGCAACACTTCAGCAGCCTGCAACCCGACCAGCAGCAGCGGATGTTAGACCGGATGGAAATCTGGGAGCACCTGACTCCCGAACAAAAGGGGTCCGCCCGCCAGTTCTTTGGCCAGATGAAAGACCTGCCGCAGGAGCGACGCCAGTTGATCAACGGGGCGATTCACCGCATGCGCGAGATGACGCCGGAGCAACGGCAACAGTTGATTGACTCGGAAGCCTTCAAAAACCGTTTTTCGCCGCAAGAGCGGGAAATGCTGAGCAACATGTCGAAGTTGCCGCTAGCGCCTCCCGAAGGCGGCCAGAACGAGAACCCAGCGCCGGAAGAGTAGGCGGCTATCCCCGCAGCAGGTTCCTGGCGATGAACAACGCGTTGGCGGGGCGCTCGGCCAGGCGGCGCATCAGGTAGGGGTACCACTCGGTGCCGAAGGGGATGTACACCCGCATGCCCCAGCCTTCCTTCACCAAGCTAGCTTGCAGGTCGCGGCGAATGCCGTGCAGCATCTGGAATTCGAACGCATCGCGGGGAATCTTCTCACTTATGGCAAAGGCCTTGGCAACTTCGATGATGTTCTCGTCATGGGTCGCCAGGCCATGGAAGATGCCACTCTTCATCATCATCTTCATCAGCTTGATGTAGTTGGCATCTACTTCTGATTTCGCCTGGAAAGCGATGTCGTCCGGCTCTTTGTATGCGCCTTTGCAGAGGCGAATGCGGATGCCATCGGCCAGCAACTTCTCCACATCACTCTCGGCGCGGCGCATGTAGGACTGAATGACCGCCCCCACGTGTCCCTGGTTTCCCGGCTGGCGATGCAGTTCGTGCACAAAATCGAGCGTGCGCTGGGTGTAGGACGAGCCTTCCATATCCACGCGGACAAAATTGGGCGGCGTCATGGCGACGGCTTTGGCTACCAGCCCCTGCACCAGTTCGCGGGCCAGCGACTCGGAAACGTCGAAGCCCATGTGGGTGAGCTTGACGCTGATGTTGGCGTTGAGCTTGCGGGCGGCGATCTGGTCGAGCATTTGGTGATAGAGGTGGGCGCTGGCGCGGGCTTCGTCGGCGTTGGTGACATTTTCGCCGAGGTTGTCTACGGAGACGCCGGCACCGGCGCGATTCACGACGGCGGCGGCTCGCAGGGCGTCTTCGACCTGGGTTCCGGCCACAAAGCGAGTGGAGGTGCGTTGGCCAATGGCAGAGCTTTCGGCGACGCCTCGGAGCCACTTGCTTTCGGAAAGGGCAATGAAGAGGGCCCTCAGCATGAGGCCGCTCCGAGCGGGCGATGACGGTGAATGCCAGGGCGCATGAGCACGTTAAATTTGTACCACAAACGGCGAAGGGCAGAAGTGATGGCGGTCACGGGGGAGGTTCCTAAAAGTGCGTTGAAAAAAATCAGCGAGCGGTTGCGCCGGACGGAGGGCGATCCAAAAAAACCGCCGTTCACCAGGGGCCAGTTATTCTTCAACCGGTGCTTCGTTCAATTCTTTTGCCTTTTGCTTCGCCAATTTTTTGAGCGATGGGGCTGCCGGGAGTTTTTCCGGCATGGTTCCCCCTATCTCCTTGATGGTCTGACGAACTTTGGCTCCGATGCGGCGGTGGGTCTTAATGGCTGGCTGTTCACCTTTGACGCTGCCTTTGCGAAGTTGCTCCTCGGTCTGGGTGATACGAAATTCGTTAGCGGCCAACTCGGCCCGGTCAATACAATCGAGCAGGTCTTCATTGTCTGGTATACCCTTTACGCTCTTGATTTGCGCAAGACCGAGACCGCCGTATAGGCCGCGATATCCTTCGTCATGGAACACCCCAAACATCGTATTGCGAACTCCGGCCTCACTCGCAGCCCTACTCAGCTTCTTGTTGCCGTCTTTTAAGCGATTCCGGAGATGAAGCCGCCGCTCCTGATCAGTCAGGGAGTCCTGCTTCTCCAGTTTGTACGTTTGGTCGGCGAAGTAGGCCTGAGAGGACGCGATCTCTGGCTTGGACGGATCACCATTCATTGCCACCAAGTAGCAGGCATACTGGCTCAGAATGTAGTTTTCTCTTGACCTTTGTGCGCCGCTACCGATTTCGACCATTTCGTCCGTGTGCACGAAATGGTCAGCCGAGAAATTGCCAGCCATATCACAGGAAACTCTGGCCTTCTCGATGACTGCGCGAAAGTCCCGCCAATCGGTATAGGTGAGGACTGCCATGATTTCCCTCGCATACCAGAAGGGTTTTCCGTTGCTGGCTACCCGGCGGAGCTTTTCCAAAGCGTTCTTGATGAACTCTAACTGCTGAGACTCCATCATCGCTGTGAACCTCTTTCCTCCTCGAATTATACCAAATGAGATGGTTTTCCATATTTACATGTTTGCACATGGGGCGAAGATAAAATACAATTTTCCATATGGGCGCAAGATTAAACCTTCAACGACTAGCCGACAAGAAGCAGCAGGAAATTGACTCCCTGCGCTCCGACCTGGAACGAGCGACAATTTACCTGCAAGCGATTCAAGATTCGATCAGAGCACTCCCGCGGGAGTCGCCGTCTGTGAAAGCCGAGGCAGCGGTAGAGTTACGGCCCGGCACGCTGCTTGCCAAGGCCCGGGAGGCTATCCTTGCTGCTGGTAAGCCGCTGCACATCAACGAATTGGTGGTAGCGGTTGGCAAGCCGCTCGACCAGAAATCAAAACTCGCGCTTGCGGGGTCGATAGCAGCCTATGTTCGCAAAGGGCAAGTGTTTACGCGCCCCGCCGCAAACACCTTTGGAGTGCAAGAGATCAACGGGGCAAATTCAGACGGCCCAGTTCTGCCAGACACTTTTGGTGGTTGAACTTTGCTGCGGGCTCATGCAGATACGACAAAGAGTGAAAATCTTTTAACGCAACCTTTCGGACACTACCGGTCACCGGTGGAGGGTAATGGTTGTCTGGGTAGGAGACAGCGGCTCGTGTAAAATAGAGTTTTGCGTAGACACTCATTTTTATGAAACTTCCTGCCATTCAAGCGGCCTTGCGCGAAAAGAAGATTGCGGCATGGCTATTTTGCGACCACCACCATCGCGACCCGATTGCCTACCGCGTGTTGGGCCTGCCCGCGAATTCGATGGTGACGCGGCGCTGGTTCTATTTGGTTCCGGCGGAGGGCGAACCTCAGAAGCTGGTGCATCGCATCGAGGCCGGACACCTGGATACGCTGCCGGGCGCGAAGATCCAATATTCAGGCTGGCAAGAGCTGTTTGAGGAGCTGAAGACGATGCTCGCGCCGTATCGCGACGTCGCCATGCAGTACTCGCAGAACAACTTAATTTTCACGATCTCGCTGGTGGATGCCGGAACGATTGAGTTGATCCGGAGTTTTGGCAACAACGTTGTCAGTTCCGCGGACCTGGTGGCCAAGTTTGAAGCGACGCTGACCGACGAGCAGATCCAGACCCACTTTGCGGCGCGCGATGCGGTGGATGCGATTACCGCTGCCGCGTTTCAGGAAATCGGGCGACGAGTGCGCAACGGCGGCACTCACGAGTACGAAATTCAGCAGTGGTTTATGGAGCAGTTTGCGCGCGAAAACCTGATGACGGATGACGCTCCGGTGGTGGCGGTGAACAAAAACGCAAGCAATCCGCACTACGAGCCCAAGGCGGGCGTCTCCTCGCCCATCCGGGAAGGCGACTGGGTATTGCTGGACGTGTGGGCTAAGAAGAACATGCCCAACGCGGTTTACTACGACATCACGTGGACCGGGGTGGTGGGCAAGACGGCTTCTGCCCGGCAGCAGGAGATTTTCGGCATCGTGACGGCAGCGCGAGATATCGGCGCCAAGACGGCAATCGATGGCGCGGCCTCGGGCCGTGCGACGGCGGGCTGGGAAGTGGATCGCGCGGTGCGGGACTACATCGACGGCCAGGGATATGGCGAATACTTCATCCACCGTACCGGGCACTCGATTGGCACCGATGTCCACAGCAACGGCGCGAACATGGACGACCTGGAGATCCACGATGTACGGCAGATCCTGCCCAATTCGTGTTTCTCGATTGAGCCGGGGATTTACCTGCCGGAGTTTGGGGTGCGCAGCGAAGTGGATGTGCTGGTGCGGCAGGGAGCGGCGGAAGTGACGGGAAAAATTCAACGCGAGATTGTTCTTATCTAGATGGCAAATTCTACGGTGGTAAAAACCTCTCCGGCGGTAACGTCCGGGAACATGGCGATTCTGGCTCCGGTCGTAGGCTGGCTGGTGCCGGGCGGCGGACACCTCATTCAGAAGAAATGGGGACGCGGAGCGCTGCTGTTTGTCTCGATCACCGCGATGTTTTTCATCGGGCTGGCGATGCAGGGTCACATCTATAAACCGAATGGCGGCGACATTCTGGACATGTTGGGATTCGTTGGCGACCTGGGTGCAGGCGTTCTCTACTTCCTGGCGCGCTCCATGGACTGGGGAGTGAACGCGGTGGCGCATGCGACGGGCGACTACGGGACTAAATTCATCATTGTGGCGGGACTGCTGAACATCGTCAGCATAGCAGATGCGCACCACATCGCCATCGGAAAGAAGCCATGACGATGGAACTGACCCATTTTTCGGCCGCGGTGGTGTTTGCGTTATTTGCTTCGGTGGTGTTTGGCATCACGCAACGGAATACGACGTCCGAACAGGTGCGCTACGGGCTGAAGTGCTTCGCCTATTTTGTGGGCGGAGTATTTTTGGCGGCGTGGGCGATGTGGTTAATTCGGCGGTAGGCGAGAGCCGTGAATGTCGGGGAGCGGTCCCTTCTGGAGTGTCTTCTTAGACAGCTTTTCTTGGAGCCGTGACTTTGCCAAGGTACCGTGATCGACCTCGTCCGAGCTAATTTTTGCCGGTGAGAGTCTGAAACAGGAAGATAGCCGCTGCAGCCGTCACCACGGCGGTTACGACCCAGCCGGATCCTAGCAGAATAGGGTTGAGTGGTTTTCGCTTCATCTTGCTGTGGTTACCGGCAATCAACATCATCATAGTCAATGTGATGGGAGTCGCCAAGCCCCCGGCGATGGAGCTGGCAAACAGCAATTTGATCGGGGTGACGCCCGCCAGAGCAATCGCGGAGCCAACCGCCAGCACCGCGACGAGAGTCAGATAAAATTTTCGTGCGCGCCAAAACGTTTTTTCGATGTTCCCTCCCCAACCGAACATTTCGCTCACCACGTAAGAGCTGGTTGCGGTGAGCACGGGAATGGCAATGAGCGCGGAGGCCAAAAGACCGACGCCAAACAGAAGCGAGGCCCAATGGCCGGCAAACGGGGTCAACGCAGTGGCCGCATCTTCGGCGGTTTGCACAACCTTGTGGTTCACTCCGAGCGTGGCGCCGGTCGCGATCAGGATGAACCAAAAGCTTGCGCCGGCGACAATGGTTCCGAGCGTGGAGTCCACTTGCACCAAACCTAACTGCGATAGCGGCGCTGTTTCCTCCGACATCTCTTCGGTTTCCCAAATGTAGGAGTAGGCCGTGAGAGTGGTGCCGAGCAGTGCAATTGCGCCCGCGATCATGGGGCCGTTGAATGAAAAGTGGGGAATGAGCGAATTGCGCAGCACATCAGTCCAATGCGGTTTCGCTAAAAACGCCGCGGCGATATAGCTCAGGAACACGAGCGGAAGATAGATGAGCACGCGTTGAAAGGTTGCATAATTTCCAAAAACGAGCATGAGCCCGGCGGCTGTGGCGAGCGGGATGACGAACCAGCGATAATCGAGGTGGAGCAGGAGCGAGAGGGCAGCGCCGCCGCCTTCCAGGTCGGCTGCCAACGTCATCAAATTCACAATCAGCACGGATATCAGCGCGAGCAATGCCCAGCCCTTGCCGTAGCGGGTGCGCACAGCATCTTCCAGGCCGCAGCGCATCACCATGCCAACTTGGGCGCTGATCGCCTGCACAATCGCAAGCATCGGGATGACCAGCAACACCAGCCAGCTCAAGCCATAGACAGTGGTCGAACCGATCACCGCAAGCGATGCAACCGTTGTGGGGTCATTATCGGATGCGCCCGAGACGATTCCAGGGCCAAGTACTCTCCACCAAGGGACAGGAGTTTTTTTGCCGTTCGAACGCGGCCCCCTAGCCGGTAATCGGCGAGATGACGGGTTCGTTGTGCCACCTTGGGTCCGCCCCTTCGCGTCTCTTACCATGCCCTTGTGAACCTCTTCATGACTTACCAGGGGAACCCGCACGACCTTACTGGCAAGCAGCGTGATCAACAGCATCCACTGCCCGTTTCTACAATCCCCTTAAATTTACCTCACCCTTCCCAAACAAAGGCCTCGAAAATCCTGCCGGGCTGGAATCCCATGCGGCGGTAGAGTTCAACGGCGCGGTGGTTCGCTTCGGTGACGGTGAGGGTGACGGCGGAGAAGTTGCGGGCGCGAAGATTTTCCGCGGAGGCCGCCAGCAGGGCCTCGCCGATGCCTCGCGAGCGGAATTCCGGCAGCACGCAGACCTGGGTCATGTGCCCCACGTCGTGGCGGACGCGCGAGCACAGAGCAACGCCGATCAGATGGCGGGTGAAGCGATGGACTGCGACCCAGGAGGACGGGGCATCGAATACGCCGCACCCGGGGAAGCGCACGATGTTGTTGAGGAAGCGGAGAGCGCCGCTAAGAGTGCGGTACTGGTCGTTAATGGTGGAATCCACGTGGCCGCGATAGGCGGCAGTGATGACTGCGGCGGCGCTCTGGTAGTAAGTTTCGGCCCAGGGCCGGATTTCGATTTCAGGAGCGAGCTCGGCGGGGCTGAGATTGGCCGGGAGCGGCAGGGTCATGAAGATTCGGGGATGGCGCGAGAATCCCTGCTGCAGGAACGGTTGCGAGATGACGCCCGCTTCCTGCACCAGCAGTTGCGCCTCCACGCGATGAATGCCGGGAGACTGCTGCAGAGTTTCGATGACATGGGTCAGGAGCTGGGCCTCGACCTCATGCGGAGCGGAGAGCCGACTGCCGTTGGCGACGAAGAGATCGCCAATCACACCCTTGTTACCTTCATAGACGAAGAACGAGTAGCCGAAGATCTGGCCGCGCTCGACGGCGGCGTATCCGGGCAGAATCTTGGAGTCGAGGTAGCGCAGGACCATCTCGGCGGAACTGGAGTAGTCCCAGGAGAGGCGGTCGGCCCAAACTCGCGATTCCTCCTCGAGCAGAGGGCGCAGGTCGTGAGACGAGAAGTGGCGGAGGTCGAGAATTTCCACGAAGATCGACGCGGTATCGGCCCGCGCGGGTGAAAGGCAAGTCTAGAGCTTGGGCGGGGATGGAAGCAATGCGGGGAACATGGGGCGGCAACCCTAGGGCGGCAACCCTAGGGCATCGGCATGGCGTGGGCGGGAGCGGCTCCGGGCGCGGAGACCCAGAAATATTCGAGGTGCTGCGCGGGAATAGCGCCGAGATGGGAGACGCGTCGACCCGCCGTGTATTTCTGGAATTCGGATTGGGAGTCTTCGCGCGACACCAGCAAGTGCTGACCCGGGGGCATTTGTCCCTGCTCGTAACGCTCGACGGGATGGTTCAAGTAGAACTCCAAGCCGTAGTCCTGTTCACGAGTGGTGTGGAAGACGGCAAGGGGCAAGGGCGCGGTCTGAACGTGCAGGATATCCACTGCGATGGGGCGGGCGGAGAGCTTGGCATCCAGGGCGGGAGTGGCAATCCGCAGAACGGCTCCGACGGCAATGACCACAGGGATGAGGGTGACGAAGCGGAACATTCGCAGACCGGCGCGGGTGGACAGAGTGAGAGCGACGCCCACGGCCAGGATCAGTGTGATGAGCGAAGCCACCAGCAAGGCGCGGCCTGCGATGTTCTGATGAAACAGGAAGTACTGCACCAGCAGCGCGAAGAAGACGGGAGTGGCGGCCAGGAGTCCGTGGAGCGCAGCTTGCCAGAACGGAATGCGGTCTTGGTTTTGCCAGTGGCGGCGCAGGTAGTCAGCCAGGAGAAGCGGAACGGCGGGGACAGCCGGCAGGATGTATCCGGGCAGCTTCGATTGCGACAAGCTGAAGAAGATCACTGGAAGGACGAGCCAGAGGAGCAGAAAAATGTTCCAACCGTCTTCGGGATTGGAGGCGCGTCCGCGGCTGGCCCAGGCGGCGCGGGCGGCTTCCGCTTTGGCAAGCCCGCCGAACAGAAGCCAGGGCATCACGCTCAACGCCATCACTGGAATGTAGTACCAGAAGGGCTGTGAGTGGTGGTAGAGGTTGCTGCCGAAGCGCGCGAG
Source organism: Acidobacteriaceae bacterium (assembly GCA_025360645.1). Classification (GTDB taxonomy): domain Bacteria; phylum Acidobacteriota; class Terriglobia; order Terriglobales; family Acidobacteriaceae; genus JANYBT01. The sequence goes on from JANYBT010000029.1 coordinate 38,796, forward strand.
GTTGTGCTGCCAGAGAAAGACGCGTGCGAACTCAGGGTTGCGAAGCTGCACGAGGACGAACCACGGCAACGCGACTGCGAGGTACACGACAATTCCGGGAAGCCACAGAGTTCGCCAGACAATTCGCCAATTTCTTTGCGATGCAGCGAAGGCCACGACGATGACTGCGGCGAGGAAGGGGGCGATCGGGCCCTTGGCCAAGGTGCCCAGAGCGGCGAAAGCATAGAACGCGGCGAGATATCCTCGGCGGCCAGATTCGTGCCAAGCGTACCAGCACAGCAGGGCGAGAGTGAACATCGCCGTGAGCGGCATATCGGTGGAGGCGGCGCGAGCAAATCCGATAGTTGCGGCGCAGGAGGCGGTCATCAGAGCGCCGTCAATCTCAGAGCCTGGCCGAAATCGGCGCAGAAACAGATAGATCGCAACCACCATCAGGGTGGCATCTAGCGCGGAGGGCACGCGAGCGGCCCAGTCGCTGACGCCGAACAAGCTGTAGGAAATCATGGCCTGCCAGTAGTAGAGGGCCGGCTTTTCGAGCCAGGGCTGGCCGTTCAAGACAGGCGTGATCCAGTCGTGGCGGACGAGCATCTCCCGGGCAATTTGGGCGTACCGAGGTTCATCCGCGCCGACCAGGCCAAAGCTGCCCAGCCCGAAGAAAAACAGGAAGCCGCAGAAGCCGAGGAGCAGGATCGCGTCAGTGCGGGTGCGGTTGGTCACGGTATCAGTTCAGTGTAAATGGGGCGCGCGAATGGGTTCGAGATTCTACTCGTGGGCTTTGGAGCGCACAATGGCATAGAGACTGACCAGAGCCCACGTGGTCTCGAGGACAACGAATCCCAGTTGGAAGGGACGAAAGGCGATGTAGGCCAGGATTCCGGAGCCCAGCACGTTGAGGACGTTGTAGGCGGTCTTGCGTGAACTCATCCATCCCATTTGATGGCCGATGTAAGCGGCCAGAATGAGCAACGCTCCGGCGAACGATATGAGCTGTTGGGATGTTGATGGGCTCATAGCAGGCGCTCGCCCAGCCGCACTTGCGCCAGCATGCGGGCAACGGCCACCGAGAGTGGACCTTCCAGGGAGCAACCGCCGGCACACTGATGGCCGCCGCCACCGAATTGCTCGGCGACGGAGGCAACGTTGAGGCCGCCTTTGCTACGCAAGCTGACGCGGTAGCGGCGGTCTGGCAGCTCGCGAAAAAAGACCGCCACCTCGACATCCTGAATGGAGAGGGCGTAGTTCACCAGACCCTCGCAGTCTTCGTCGCGAGCGCCGCAGCGTTCCATCTGCTCTTGCGTCACCCAAATCCAGGCCAGCGGGCCTTCGCGATGCAAGTTGGAAAGAGCCGCGCCCAGCAAGCGCATTTTGGCGGTGGAATGAGCGAAATAGATGTTGCGGGCGCAGCGGACGGGATCAGCGCCGGCCAGCACAAGTTCGCGGGCCAGGGCGAAGGTGTGTTCGTCGGTCCCCTGAAACATGAAGGAGCCAGTATCGGTCATCAACGCGGTGTAGAGGCAGGTAGCGACCTCAGGCTCAATCGGCACGCCCACCGCTTGCGCCAGTTGGTACACCATCTCGCCGGTAGCGACGGCGCGGGGATCGATCCAGTTGACATGCGCGAACTCGCGGCCGCTGAGGTGATGATCAATGTTGATCAGGAAATTCTTTTCCAGGCCGGCGAGGCGGGTGCGCTGCACGCTGTCGCATTCCAGGATGATGGCCGCGTCGTAGTCGCCGTTGATCTGGCTGGCGGTGCGGACGCGATCGGCGAACGGCAGGGTGCGATAGATGCGGGGCACGCCATCGTGCAAGACCACGTCGGCCTCACGCCCCATTTGACGCAGAATCTGGGCGCAGGCGAGGGCGGAGCCGACTCCGTCGCCGTCCGGACGCGCGTGGGAAGTAAGCACGAAGCGCTGGCGGCCGAAAATTTCTTTCAACACCTGCTGCAACATGTCTAGCTCTTCTTTTTCTTCGTCCTTTTCAAAAGTTCGTCAATGCGCGGCCCGTACTCCAAAGAACGATCCTGCTGGAAGATCAATTCCGGACAGCGGCGCAGATGCAGGCGCTCGGCCAGTTCCCGGCGAATGTAGAGTTTGGCCGCTTCCAGACCCTCCATGGTGGCCTCACATTCGTCTTCATCGCCCTGGACCACGACCAGAACGCGAGCGGAGCGGCCATCCGGGGCCAAGTGCACTTCACTCACGCTGACCAAGCCAATGCGCGGGTCGCTCAGTTCGCCTTCGAGCAGGGTATCGATCTCCTCGCGCAGCACACCGCTCATGCGGTCGCGATGGTATTTTTGCCCCCGGTTCTCCAATTGCTACACCTCGAAATAAACCGATGAGAATAACAGAAAATGACACGAGATGCAGAGGAATCTTACTCGATTTCCAAAAAAGAGTCGGTGACTTCCGCGCCAGCGTTGTTGGTGATGCGGTGGGCGGCGTGCTCGACGTTCTTCATCAGCCCGTCCAGATAGTCGCGGGAGGAGGAGATGCTGACCACTCCGATGGTGGCCTGGTTCCACAAATTGCTGGGGTCGAGCTCGGCCACAGACACGTTGAAACTGGAGCGCAAACGGTCTTTCAGGCTGCGCAGTACCTGGCGCTTGTCTTTAAGAGACTGGGCGGCCTCAATGCGGATTTCGAGAGTGAGAATAGCAATCACTGGAGCGCGTTGGTGGCGAGATTGCCGAGGGGAGTTCGCGCACCGAGCCGGTTATTACTCGGAATACAGGTTCGGAATACAGGTTCGGAATTCAGGCTCGGAATCCAGCTTCAGCTGTCGCCACCAGCCCAGCGTCTAAACCCGCTGGGACAATATGTTCGGCGTTGCAAGGCCTGGCAAGCCGTAACTCGCAACTTTTTTATGCCATCATTTCGGCGGCAACGCGCTCGGTGACAAAGGCCTCAATGATGTCACCGACCTTGATGTCGCCATAGTTGGCGATGGCGATGCCGCACTCCATGCCATTGCTGACAGAGCTGGCATCGTCTTTGAAGCGTCGCAGCGAACTGATCTTGCCCTTGAACACCATGGTGCCGTCGCGCAGCAGACGAACATCGGAATCGCGCTTGATGGAACCGTCCATCACCTGGCAACCGGCAATAGTGCCGATCTTGGGGATGCGGAAGGTTTCCCGGACTTCGGCACGGCCCTGATAGGTCTCCTTAATAATGGGTTCCAGCAGACCGGTCATGGCGCGCTTAATTTCGTCCTGCAACTCGTAAATGATGGTGTGCAGGCGGATATCCACTTTATCTTGTTCGGCGAGCTCGTGGGCCTTGCGCTCGGGACGGACGTTGAAGCCGATGATGATGGCATTGGAGGCCGATGCCAACAGCACGTCAGTCTCAGTGATGGCGCCTACACCCGAGTGAATGACTTTCAATCGCACCTGGTCATTAGACAGCTTGGCCAGCAAGTCGATGAGCACTTCGACGGAACCGGCCACATCCCCTTTGAGGATGATGTTGAGTTCCTTCATGTTGGCGCTCTTGATCTGCTCCGCCAAGCCTTCCAGCGACACCCGCGAGCTCTTGGACAAGGTGGCTTCGCGGGATTTTTGTTCGCGGTATTCGGAGATATTGCGGGCCTTGTCGCGGTCCGCCACCACTACAAACTGATCGCCGGCGTGGGGCAAGCCTTCCATGCCCAGGATCTCGACCGGGGTGGAAGGGGGGGCTTCGGCCAAGGCTTGTCCGCGATCGTCAAACATGGCGCGGATCTTGCCATAGACATTGCCGACTACAAAGTTGTCGCCGTTGCGCAGGGTGCCATTCTGCACCAGCAGGGTGGCGACGGGGCCGCGGCCGCGGTCGAGCTTGGCTTCGAGCACGACGCCGCTGGCAGAACGTTCCGCGGTGGCTTTGAGTTCCTGCAAATCCGCCACCAGACAAATCATTTCCATCAGCAGATTGAGGTTGGTTTTCTTTTTGGCGGAAACATCGACAAAGACGGTCTTGCCGCCCCAGTCTTCGGGCATCAAACCGCGGTCCGCCAACTGCTTCTTCACCCGATCGGGCATGGCGTCGGGCTTGTCGATCTTGTTGACCGCGACGATGATGGGAACTTCGGCGGCATGGGCGTGGTCAATGGCTTCCACGGTCTGGGGCATTACGCCGTCGTCGGCGGCGACGACCAAGACCACGATATCGGTGGCTTTGGCGCCGCGGGCACGCATACGGGTGAAGGCTTCGTGACCGGGCGTGTCCAGGAATACGATCTGCCGGCCAAAGGCGGGGGATTCTTTGTCGAGCACCGTGACTTTGTAGGCGCCGATGTGCTGGGTAATCCCGCCCGCTTCGCCTTCCGCCACACTGGTGGAGCGGATGGCATCGAGCAGCGTGGTTTTGCCGTGATCGACGTGGCCCATGATGGTGACCACGGGCGGACGAATCCCGATATCGGCAGGTTCATCCTTGCCCTCGGTACCCTGCTCCATGTCTTTGGAGGCCTGCTCTTCGAAGGTGATGACGTTGGTATCAGCGCCGAAGAAACGGGCCATCTCGCTGGCCAACTCGGCATCGAGAGTCTGATTGATGGTCGCAAACACGCCGCGTGAAAGTAATCGGCCCATCAGGTCTTTAGCGCGAATTTCCAACTTCTCCGCCAGATCTTTGACGCTGATGCCTTCGGTGATGGTGATGCTGCGGGTGATGGGCTGCGGTTCATTGGAGAGCGACAACCGCGGCGGCGGAGTGTAGCCCTTCATGGGGCCTTCCTTCACCCCACGCGGAACATAACGTTGTCCGGGACGACGCGAAGGCGCGCCGGGACGGCTAGCGGGACGAGTGGATCCAGGCGGCGGTGCGCTCGAGGGGCCGGGGCCCACACCCAGTGGACGTGCGCCGGTAGGAGACTGGCGCGTCGGGTGCATAGGGCGGCGCTCCCCGGGACGAATGGGAGGACGCGATCCAGGAGCTTGGGGCCGGGTACGCTGAAAAATGGGTTGTCCCGGAACTGGGCGGCCAGGACTGGGTCGCAGCGGCGCTCCCGAGGCATCCGTCGCAGAAGCAGCGGGCTGGATGGGCTTGAGAGGCGCCTTATAGACGGGGCGCGGGCCGGTTTGCGGCAT